>CAKTXU010000127.1 GCA_934630995.1 uncultured Eubacteriales bacterium | reverse complement strand
AGGAATTCTGTCTCCCCATGCTCACGGCGGGGCTTTACCATCTCCTGCTTTTCACCCGCCGGGACGACGGCCGGATGGCGCCGGGGCTCCTGTTCCTCAACGGCTTCCTGGCGGGCTGCGTGCTGTGGATAAAGTACACCATGCTGGGCTTTTGGATCGCCTGGGCGGGCCTGGTGTTCCTCTATACCTGGCGCCGCCGTTCTCCGCGGAAGGCCGTGGGCGCCTTGGTTCTCTTTGCAGCCGGAGGGCTGGCTGCCACGCTGCCCTGGTTTCTCTATTTCGGCTGGCATCACGCCATAGACGACTGGTTTTTTACCTATTTCTATTCGAACATATTCCTGTATGCCAAGGAGTCCTCCTACCTGGGCAAGCTCCTGCAATACCTCTGCTTTGCGGTGATGAATACCGCGCTGGATCCGCTGGTGGTGGCTCTCATCGGCCTGGGGCTCTGGCGTTCCCTGCGTGGGAAGGCGTTTATCCTGTCGGAGCGGCTGGCTGTTCTGATTCCTTTTATCGCCCTGTACGCAGGCTGCTATGTGGGCGGGGTTTTTTACGACTATTATCTGCTCATTTTCACCCCCTTCTGTCTGTTCGGCCTGTTGTTTCTACTGGAACGGTACGGGGACAAGGCGGAGAGCTGGCGGCGGCGATGGGGGAAAAAAGCCACCGGCATGGTGTTGGCGGTGGCTCTGGCCGTCACAATCCTCGGCGGCAACTGTCTTCTGTTTTACGGGATGCGGCGGGAGGATTATCCCCAATACCGTTTCGCCCAGGTGATGAAGAAGACGCCGAACGCCACACTGCTCAACTACGGTTTCCTGGACGGCGGCTTTTATCTGGCGGCAGGGATAATGCCCACCACCAAATATTTCTGTCAGCTGAATATTCCCCCCGATAAATTCCCGGAGCTCCCCCAAAATCATCAGCGGATGATTGAGGCAGCAGAAACCGACTATGTGGTGACGCGGATCGGTATCCGGCAGACCAGCAGCGAGATCCCCTGTCCGGCGCTGTATGAAAACTATAGGGTAGCTGCGGAGGGCATCAATGTCCGGGATCGATACCGCTATGTGCTGTTCCAAAGAAAGGAGCTGCCCTGAACAACGCCTCAGGGGTATGAGCCTCCCCGCTTGAAAGGGCGGACCGTCGGTGCTATTGTCTGACGCCTGCCGGCCATCCCACGTTAGAAGAAAGAACAAGCTTTCGGACCCATGATAAACGAGTCAATGACGGCGGGAACATCCATGAGATATCCCGCCGTCTTTCTTTCGGTTCTATTCTTCTTTTCGCATGGCCGGAGACGCAACTAACTCAATCGCCTGGCGCGCGGACGCGCCTCGTCTTCTTGCGATATTCCTCTTTTACCATGTAAGAATACAGCAGCATTGTCACAACGTCTTTGTCCACTTCATTTAAGCGGAATATCATATCGATGGGCACCAAGCCGCTTTTGGATTTCAGCTTTCCTTCCAGCTTCTTTAAATCGGTTTTCATGTTAGTCCGCCCGAACAGATAATCCAGGCTCACCTCAAAATAATCAGCCAACAGTATCAAAACCGTATAAGAGGGCTGCGTGGTGCCTTTTTCATATCCGGCAATCGTGGAGCGTCCGACATTGATTCTTTTCGCCAGCTCCTCTTGTGTCAATCCTGCATCCGTCCGCAACTGATATAGCCGTTCTTTGAGAAACAATGCCGTTCACCTCTTTTGGCTTCATGATAGCACCAATCCATCTCTCCTCCGGCAGGTTGACTTTATTACAAACTTATTGATTGTATATTTACATTTATTCTCTTTTAATTAAAGAGTCCAAACGTTATATCACAACTGTATAGTTCACGCTGGAACCCCTGAACCATATAATAAGAGAAGGGGCTCTCAAATTTTCCTTCTATTTCCGCTTGCGCTTCGCATACTCCGGATTTTTTGAAATTGTTTTGAGCAACACACGGACCAGCTCGCGGTCGTCCTCCTCCAGTTGAAACAAAAAATCAAGGGGAATTGTGCCGCCCTTTGTCCGAAGATTGTCTTCCAGTTTTTTCATGCTTGTTTTGATGGAGGTTCTTCCCAAGAGATAATCAATATTCGTATCAAAGCAGTCCGCCAGCTTCATCAGGGTTTCATAGTCGGGAAAGTTGACGCCTCTTTCATATTTCGAAATCATGGAGGTATCCACATTTAACAGTTTCGCAACTTCACTTTGTTTCATTCCGGACTCCGTCCGCAGTTGCGATAACCTATCTTTTAGTTTCATATTTTCACCACACAGTTTCCCTGATTGATAATTTCATCATATCAGTTTTTCCAGAAAACCGGGGAGAATATGCTTTATACGCATCAAATTGTTAATTTTTATATTGTAAAATGAGTGCTGCTCATATATAATACAATCATCTTCAAACAATCATACAATAAGGAAGGGAAAATGAATGAACGGTGCAACAAGAGGACTGGATGATCTGGGCCGCGTCGTGATACCTGCAGATATTCTGGAAGCATTAGGCGCGGTGGAAGGCGACCGATTCCGTATTCAAAAGCTGTCGGAACGAGCCATACAACTGACGCTGTTGAAGGACGACAGCTGTATGCAGTGCCAGACGACGGAAAATATTATTCAGTCGCCTTTCGGCCCCATCTGCGAAAACTGTCTGTTCAATTTTGTCACACAGGTTTTCCACGATAATGTCGACGAAATACTGGACAGCTTACACTCCAGCCTGCGATGCATCAAGGAGAAAGCCCGCCCTTCCACTGATGGAGAAACCGTATGAATATTAAAAAGGCGCGTTGCAAAATGCAACGCGCCTCCGCCTGTCAAAGAAGTCAGGCGGAAACGAAAGTGGGGAAAATCAGACGATTTTCCCCACTTTCTGCCACCTATAGGCGGCTTAATCCGCTTCACCCGACGCGGAGTGGGGCACCCTGACGGTTCCCCCAGGAAAAATTATCTTCCTGCTACCCTCCCCCGCCGGGAGAAAATTAGTTTATCGACAGTCTCTTTCCATTCTATCCGCCAATACTCGATTTGCTAATATTCCTTTATTTGCTGTCTGGGTCTGGGGGCGTCCCCTCCGGCTGTGCCGGCGGTTCCTGAGGCAGGACGGCGGCTTCCCCCGCGATATCGGCCAGCGGAACAGCCCCGTCCATGGGAGGTATCGTTTCCCCATTCATGCCTGCGTACGTCTGCCCGGGCACCATGGCCGAGCCGAAGGACGGCACGGAACGACGCCCCTTCCTTTTCATCCACCAGCAGAGCAGAACCAACACCACAAGGCTGACCAGGCTGAGGAGGATACCGGGGAGCAGCCCCCGTGGGACAAAGCTGAATTCCACCGTATGGGAACCCGCCGCCAGGTCAAAGGCCAGCATGGCGTCACAAGCGGCGTAGGTATCCACACGTTTCCCGTCTACCTTTACCCGCCAGCCCGCGTCATAGGGGATGGAGGTAAAAACGGTGCCCGTATATCCGGCGTCGATGGTCCCTTTGATTGTGCTGTCGGTAAAGGAGGTAACCTGCATACCGCCGGCCTTTAAGGTTTCCATGGACTGCTCAAAGACATCCGGATCCATGGTCACCACATAAATATTGCCTGAACAGGAGCTCTCCGCAGTGATGGAAACGGACACGGTGGCTCCGGCGCTCTGGACACCTGCATCGATGATATAGGGTTCATATGGCCTGACCGACCAGCTCTGCCCTCCCAGGCTGGCCGACATGCTCTTGGCGGCCCGGCAGTCCAAATAAATAAAGGTCTGTCCTCCCTCACGCAAAGTGACGTCGAATTGTCCGGTCTGGGAGGAAGAGGTGGTGATGGTGAAGGCCTGCTTGTTGCTCTCCGGTACGCTGGAAACGCCATTGCCATCCCGGACCGTCACGTCATGAAAGACATACATGGGCTTCTGGATACCCGTCAGGGCGGTGAAGAGGGTGTTCTGAGACTGGAAGGGGGCGTAATAAGCCGGAGCCCAGTCCTTGATCGCGCTGTTTGCCATGTAGGCCACCGGCAGGGCATAGGAATTCTCATAGATATATTCGGTTGCCGTCCCCACGGTCACCGTCTCCAGCTGCTTAAGCTGAGGATGGCTGGTGATATTGGAATCCATCGCCACATATCCGATGCCGAGGAGAGAGTCCATGGCCGGCACAAAGCTGTGGAAAAGGTGACTGTTGACGCCGTTGATGGCGTACCCCACATAGCCCATGAATTTAGTGGTGTTGTAGTAGTTGCTGGAGGAAAAAATCTTAAGCCCCCGGTAATTGAAAAGAGATGTGTCCACGCTGGTTTTCCGGGGCAGGGTTTCCATCCGGTAGAAGGCACCGTCCGCCGCCGCGTCACCGATGGCCTGGGTGCGTCTCACCGCCTGGCGGATGGCCCGTGTCTTGTCGTTATCCACATAGGCGCTGTGATCGGTAAAATACTCGCTGCCGTTGAGAGTCCGCAGGGTAGCGCCGCCGTTAGTGACCATTTCGGCCGCCACCACCACCAGCAACGCGCAGTAGCCGGCCCGCACCCATTTCCGCTTCCGGCCGGCCACCGCCACAATGAGGGCATAGAGGAGGATGAACAGCAGGCTGATATAAATCGAGCCAAAGCCCAGCTTCTCATCCCCAAACCGCTGCTCGATGAGCAGGTAAGCCAGCAGCCCCGCAAAAGCGCCGCCCGCCTGCACCGGCCGTATCTCCCGGATATGGCAGAGGGTTTCAAACGCAATTAACAACAGCACAAAGGAATAGATGAAGCTGAAGCGGTAGGGCAAATCGTTGGGGGAATGGAGGCCGTGCCAGATGAGATCCGGATAGTTGAGGATAAAGCTGATGCCCAGAAGGGCCGCCAGCCCCATATACACCGCCCGGCGGCGGGCGGGAATGGCACGGGTGGTGGCAAATATGGGCAGCAGCACCACCGGCAGAAGCCCGCAGTAGATATTCGGCAGATTGCCCGACCGGATGGTGGGCGAGGTGGTATACAAATGCCGACCGAGGAGATTGAACATATCGAAGTTGCTCGTGACCTTCTCCGGGAAACCGCCTCCCGCCGCTGAGGTACCCTGTAAGCCCACATAAACCGGCAGCAGCAGAAACATCACCAGACCGCCCGCCAGCAGCGAACCCACAACGAACCGCAGAAAGCTCCGGGCCACCTGCTCGGTCGTCCGCCTCTTTCGCAGGACATACACGATATAATACAGCACCAGGAATACACAGAGCATGAAACCGATGTAATAATTGGAAAACAGAGCGTAGGCCAGGGAGAGGACATATCCCAGGAATTTCCCCGTGCGCATCATCCGCTCAAAGAACATCACCACCAACGGCAGCATGGCTACGCAGTCCAGCCACATGATGTTCCAGGAGTAAGCCAGCATGTACATCATCAGGGAATACAGCACCGCCACCACCGGCACGCTGATGTCCCGGCGGTGATAGACCGACTGTACGCAGGCCGCGAAGCAGGCGGCGGCCAATGCGTTTTTCAGCAGGGTGATGACCAAAATGCCCTCGGTCAGCAGATTCTCCGGGAACAGGATCAGCAGCAGATTCAGAGGACTGGCCAGATAGTAGCCGAACATGGGCAAAAAGCTGGCACCCAGCCCCGCCTCAAAGGTATACAGCGGGCTGCCGCCGTGGAGGAACATTTCCCGGAGCTTAGACAGCAGGGGGGCGTACTGGTGATGCATGTCTACGATCATGACCGATTCATTGCCGATAGGCCAGACGCCCAGATAAACATAGCACAGGGACATGCACAACAGAGCCAACAGCCCGGACAGGACCGGATAATACCAACCCCCATGCCGCGGCTTGGGAGCAGATACTCCCCGCAGCTGTACATGCAGCCAGAGGGTGGCCAGCAGCCCAAGCAGCGCCGACAGGCCGATAGTGTATACCCATTTTTGGGGCCCGGTGGTCCAGTCCTTGTCCGTATACACGAATATAAAGACCAGAAAGGCGATGGGAATGAAAAACAACCCCAGCAGGATCCAGCGGGTGAT
>CAKTXU010000126.1 GCA_934630995.1 uncultured Eubacteriales bacterium | reverse complement strand
TCATCAGCCTTGTATCCCCCCTGCTGGACAAGGCCGCTGCGGCCAGGGAATACGATGAAAAGGAAGATTTGCGCCTGTCCAACGTCTATGTTTTTACCGAGGCGGCGGTTGAAATCCGCAACGGCCGCATGGAGGGGAGCCTTCCCCTTCGTCTGGCAACCGGATGGATGGAAACTGCGGATTTATTCAGTCTTTCCTTTGGAAGGGAATGCCATATTGTCGTACCCAAGCGTCTGCTGAACGAAGGCCAGATGAACGGGCTGCGGCAGCTCCTCAAAACCAGCGGTTCTCCCTCGGCGTAGAGGGCTTGATAACGATTTCTGGAGGATAGAATGGCGAACGAAAAGGAAAACACTGCGGAAGGAAACCCTCTGGACTTTCTGGATTCACCCGAAGTCCTGACCTTTCCTGTGGACATGACCCGGGAGGAATATATCGCTTTTAATATGCTGGTGGCAAAAACCATGGGAATTTTACGTCATAGAAAGGGTCAATCGCTGCTTTTCGCCGTGCTGCTGAGTCTCTGCCTGGGGATGATGATGGTCAGCCGCCTGGTATTCCACTATGTGGATATGATATCCCTGCTCCTGTTTCTGCTCGTGTTGGGTGTGGGACTCCTGCTGCTTTTCGGGCTGCCCGGATACCTCCGCCGCACCGCCGCCAGGGCGTATGACCGGACGATACAGGGTGGATATGATTTTTACGGCATTGTCCGGGTGCTGGCTGATCGCATGGAGAAGGAAAGCAAGAGCAAGGGAATTTGCTCCGCAATCTATTATGCGAAAAACGCTGTGTACATTGAGTCCAAAGATATGATGATTCTTCTGGCCCCGGGCAGCCGGGCCATCGTCCTGCCGGCCAGATGCATGACCGAGAAGGACGCGGAGCTCGTCCGCCGCCGGGTGACCGACGGCGTGGACGCGGTCCGGCAACGGCTTTTGCACAAGATGACCCCTCTGGCCGGGTGCCGGATCCATGTGCAAGAGGACGGGTTTCCCTCTCTCACCCGGGAAGAGGAAAAGGTCATCGCTGTTTCCGTCCAATACCGGCCGAAGGAATATGTGGAGCTGGCCACGGACAAAGCCGGCCGGAAATTTATAAAAATGCTTCCTCTGTTTGTGGGGACGGCTCTGGTTCTGGGGCTGGCGATGGCGCTGACCGTAGGTTTTATCTGGGGGCTAACGGTCTTTGTCGGTCTTCTCACCCTGCTTTTTCTTTTTCAGGTGGAGGGCTGCCGGGTGAAGGCCAAGCGGCGGATAAAACGGCTGGTTGGAGAGCTGCCGGAGCTGGAATTCCGCTTCAGCGGCCGGGGTATCGCCGTTCGCACTGCACGGCAGAAGGGGGATATCCAGTACCCCTGGTTTATGGTGACCAGGGCGGTGGAACGTCCTCAATGCGTCGAATTTTATACCGACTCCGGCTTTTTCCGCATTCCCAAGCGGGAAATCGCCGATCTGACGGCACTCAAGGAATTGGTAGACAATCATCTTCCCGCTGAAAAGACATAACGACACAAGCGATTTTACCGGCTATATACGCCGGGGAAGCGAGGGACTGACCATGGAATATCCCTATCAGCCTTGGCAGAATCATCCGGAGGGAGGGCAGCAGCCCGTATCCGGCGCGCCTTCATCCCCTTCCCCCACATCCCCCGCCCCGCCGCCTCCGCAGCAACCGGGGTGGCAGCCGTCCGGACAGGGAGGGTCAGGGGGAAATCCTTATACGCCTCCGGGGCAGACTGGAACGGGAGGCAACCCTTATACGGCGCCCGGCCAAGTGGAGCAGCCGGCACAGCCAGCCTATCCTCCGCAGCAGCCGGGAGGGTATCCCCCTTACGGCGGTTATGTGCCGCCGCCTGCTCCACCCCAGTCCGGCTGGACCACAGTGCCGTATAGTCCTCCGCAGGGACAGCCGCCGGTATACCGGGTACCCTATCGGCCGGCCTATATCCCTCCGGTTGAGGATCCCACAAAGCCGCTGCTCCGGGTGGCAGGCTTTCGCATTGACCGGGAGCAATTTACCCGTCTGAACACCCTGAACGGCGGAACGGCGGTCGCGGTGCAGGTCCTGCTGCTGGTAATCCTGGCCCTTGTCGGACTTGTCGCCGTTGTGGACAACGTGGGATATGGGGATACCCTGGCCATCATTGTGGCTGTCTCCCTGACGGTGCTGTCCGTTCTCTCCTTCGGTTTGTTTATGGTTGTTTCCCGGGTAAAGAAGCAGAAGGAAATCCGCCGTGCCTATGCTTGCGCTGAGCGTGCCGGCGACGGCCAGAGCATCGCTGAGCTGTACTGCGACAGGGTGGAGGTTCTCACAGCCCGGGGGAAGAGCGTTATCCGATACGCCGAGGCCCAGTGGTGGGAATATCCCGACATGCTGGTACTGATGGGACCCGGCGCCTGCAGGGTTTTCCGGGCGGAGGATATCGCCCCTGCCCAGCTGGAAGCCATATCCCGGATTATTCTTCCCCGGCTGCGGCCCAATGCCCGGCGGATTCGGGGAGCCTTCTATCCCATGGGGGCGGCGCCGCTGCCCCTGCCGGTATTTCGAAACGACGATCAGGTGTACACCGCCTTTCGTGTGAGCTGGGAGGAGCTGCCTCCGGCTTCCGCCACTTTGAAGAGGATTCCCGCCTTATTATCCGCGGTGTTGCCCTTTGCGACAGTCGTGGCACTCAATCTTTCCAATCAGTATGAATACACCAAGAGTCTGGCGGCGGATATCGGGATCAATCTGCTGATTTTCTGGGTCTTGGCGGCGATGGGTCTGGGGATCGTCATGGCTGTCCGGGCATCAGGGCGGACGAGGAAAATCCGCGCCAGGGACGCCGGCGCCTCCTACGCCTTCACCCGGGACGGGCTCGCCAGAAACTGGGCGGAAAGTACGGTTTTTATACCGGCGGACTATGTGAGCGCCTCCATGCAGGCGGACAGGGTACGGCTGGACACGCCCTATGGAACGTATACCGTCCTGCTGGAGGATGTACCGGACCCGGCCGCCATGCGCGCCGCTTTAGGTGGCTACGCCACAGCCAGGCGGATGTCCGGCAGGCCTTGATCTTTTGACAGACGCCATTTCAATCACGGTTCATGTCCTTTGCGAAGGGCATGGAGCCCCCTGGAAAGGACAGGATTTATACAATGGACGAGCAACATCTGGACGAACAGAGCACGGAACTCAAGAAGGTCATACCGGTCGACCTGGAAAAGGAAATGAAAAAAAGCTTTCTCGAATATTCCATGTCGGTCATTGTGGCCCGAGCGCTGCCCGACGTCCGGGACGGACTCAAGCCTGTACACAGGCGGATTCTCTATACCATGCATGAGAACAATCTGACACCGGACAAAGCCTATCGGAAGTGCGCGGACACGGTGGGCACCGTGCTGGGGCGGTACCATCCCCACGGCGACGCCTCCGTCTACGACGCCATGGTCCGCATGGCGCAGGATTTTTCCCTGCGCTATCCCCTGGTCGACGGACACGGAAATTTCGGCTCCATCGACGGCCACCCCGCGGCGGCCTACCGGTATACCGAGGCCCGTATGAGCCGCATGGCTCTGGATATGCTGGCTGATATCGACAAGGAAACCGTGGATTTCGGCACCAACTACGACGACCGGCTGAAGGAGCCGCTGGTGCTTCC
This sequence comes from uncultured Eubacteriales bacterium, assembly GCA_934630995.1. GTDB lineage: Bacteria > Bacillota > Clostridia > Oscillospirales > Acutalibacteraceae > CAKTXU01. The sequence continues at coordinate 2,354 of CAKTXU010000126.1, read as the reverse complement.
CTCCCGGTTCCCCAATCTGCTGGTCAACGGTTCCTGCGGCATCGCCGTGGGAATGGCCACCAACATTCCGCCCCACAACCTCTGTGAGGTGGTGGACGGCATCTGCCTTCTTATCGACAACCCCGAGGCCGACATGGCGGAAATCATGGATCACATCAAGGGGCCCGACTTCCCTACCGGCGGCGTGATCATGGGACATGCGGGCATCCGTTCGGCCTATGCCACAGGCCGCGGACGGGTTATCGTACGGGCGCGCACGGAAATCGAGGAGTACGGCAACGGCCGCTTCCGCATCGTTATCAATGAAATCCCCTATCAGGTTAACAAGCTCAATCTGGTCAAGTCCATCATCGAAATGGCGGATGAAAAACGGATTGAGGGCATCCACGACGTGGTGGACCACTCCAGCCGGGAGGGGATGCGGGTGGTCATCGATCTGAAGAAGGACGCCAATCCCCAGGTGGTGCTCAATCAGCTGTTTGCCTTCACCCAGATGCAGGTCACCTTTGGCGTGATCATGTTGGCCTTGGTGGGCGGTGTGCCGCGGGTGCTTACCCTCAAGCAGATGCTGGAGGAATATATCAAGTTCCAATGCGAGGTCATCACCCGCCGGACCCTGTACGATCTGGCCCGGGCCAAGGAGCGCGCCCATATCTTCGAAGCCCTCAAGGTGGCCGTGGATTTCATCGACGAGGTCATCGCCATCATCCGGGGCTCCAAGGATGTGCCGGAGGCCAAGGGCAATTTGATGGCGCGCTTCGGTTTCGACGACGTCCAGGCCGACGCCATCGTCAAGATGACGCTGGGCCGTCTCTCCGGTCTGGAGCGCCAGAAAATCGAGGATGAGCTGAATGCCCTGATGATCCGCATCGCGGAGCTGGAGGACATCCTGGCAAACGACTATAAGGTCAAGGCCATTGTCAAGGAAGAGTGCCTGAAAATGCGGGACAAGTACGGTGACGAGCGCCGTACCGATATCTCCGCGGTTTCCGGCGAGGTGGACATCGAGGATCTCATTCCGGTGGAGGAATGTGTTCTCACCATGACCAGTCTCGGATATATCAAGCGGCAGGCGGCCGACGTCTATAAGGCGCAGCGCCGTGGTGGCCGGGGAATCATGGGCATGGCCACCCGGGACGAGGATGTGACGGAAACCATGTTCCTCTGTTCCAGCCACGACTATGTGATGTTCTTCACCTCCACCGGCCGGGTATACCGGCTCAAGTGCTACGAGGTACCGGAGGGCAGCCGGACCTCCAGGGGAATGAATATCGTCAACCTCCTGCCTTTGGCTCCTGAGGAAAAGGTCACCGCCATGATCCGTGTGACGGAATTTGAGTCCGATCACTATCTCTCCATGGTCACACGGCGGGGCATCATCAAGCGCACACGGCTGGACGCCTATTCCAATGCCCGGAAAAACGGCCTTATCGCCATCGATCTGGACGAGGGAGACGAGCTGGTGTGGGTGCGGCTGACCGACGGCTATCAGAAGATGATAGTCGCGACCCGGCTGGGCATGGCGATCTGCTTTGATGAAAACGACGCCCGTGTGGTGGGACGAACCGCCCGGGGAGTCAAGGCCCTGACCCTGGGCGAAGGCGACGAGGTCATCGGTATGTCGGTCTGCCGCGAGGGCGGCCTGCTGCTGACCGTCACCGAAACCGGCTACGGACGGCTGAGCGAGCTGACCGACTACCGTGTCCAGTCCCGCGGAGGTAAGGGTCTGACCAACTACCACACCGAGGAATACGGCAATGTGGCGGGAATCAAGGTCGTGGACATGGACGACGACATCATCCTCATCTCCTCCGACGGCATCATTATCCGGATGCAGGCCGCGGAAATCCGTCTTTGCCGCCGTCCGTCCAAGGGCGTGCGGGTGATGCGCGTCGAGGATGGCGCCCGCATCGTGTCCCTGGCCCGCGCGCCTCATGAGGAGGAAATTCCGGAGGAGGAAGCCGCGGCGTCCGATGAGACGGAGGACACCGCCCCCGACGCGGAGAACCAGGTAGAGGCGCCGGAGGCGCCCGCCGTGAAAACGGAAAAGCCGGCAAAGGCGCCGCTGGCGGTAAAGTTCGCGCCCGCACCGGCTCCCCGGCCAAGGCCGGCGGCTGTCAAGCCTCAGATGCAGGAGGTTATTGCCCGGCAGAAGGCCTCGTCTGAATTTGCCTATCTGCTGGATAATGCGTCCGCCCGGCTGGGCAAGGCCCTGTCCCCGGGGGATATGGAGACCCTGCTCTATCTCTTTGATTCCGCCGGGATACCGGCGGAGGTCATTCTGATGGTTATCGTCTATGCGGTGTCGGAGGGGAAGACAGGAATCCGGTATATCGAGAAGGTGGCTCTGGACT
>CAKTXU010000125.1 GCA_934630995.1 uncultured Eubacteriales bacterium | reverse complement strand
ACGGCGGCGTTCAGCCATTCTCCCCGTTCCTCGGAATAGAACCGCAGCAGCGTTTCCCCGGCCTCGAAATCCACCTTGATTTCCCCCTGCAGGAGATAACCGCACGCCATATACAGATTCTGCAGCGCGCCAATCAGCACCGTCGCCTGCACGGCATCCAGGAAGTCCGGAAAATATCCGGGCTCCATGGCGCGGAAATAAATCCATCGGCCGCGGCCACGGAAGGTCAGGCCCAGTTCCTGTATGACTCTTCTGTCCTGCGGCTGGATTTCCTCCCGATCGCCGTAATAACAGGTTAAACACCTTTGCTCACCGGCCTCTATCCGACTTGAAACATCATCCTCTGCTGCCAGCAGCCGATGCAGCCGCTCATACGCCTCCTGGTCGGGATATACCACGATTCCACAGCAGTTCCCGCCCCGCCCCATTACGGAGCAGAAAACCGGTTCCGCCCGTTCCGGAAGCTGAATGGTTACAATATCGGCATCCCACAGCACCCGCCAGGGAGCCAGCTCTTGAAGCGCGGCTGCCACCTCATAGAGCTTGTGCCACTGCTCAAGGTCGGGTTCCCGCCGGACGATTTTCACACCATCTTTCATACGAATCACCCATTTCTCTCCAAAAACTGGAGAATTGTGTTGATGCTCGTCAAGGTCCTGCGGTACAAATCCCACGCCGAAATCCCCACTGCCAGACGGTGCTTGCCTTTTAAACCGGCCCCTCCAAATACCCGGATGCCGCTTCTACAATTTGATCAGCAGCGCAAGGGCGATCAACAGCCCCGTCAACACAGACGCGCCGAACAGTATCAGCCCAACCCGCATGTAACGCCGCAGAGCGGCTATCTCGTTTTTCTGCGCCCGCAGATCCTCGGCCAGTCTTTTTTTCAGCAGGATATGCAAATCCTCGTCGGTCAAGGATTCATCAGGCAATTCCGCTTTATAAACGGCCTTGTCCTTATTTATGAGAGCCTCAACATAATAGCCGTCCTCGCTCATGGCCTCGGCCTTCTCATAATCGCCGCCCAGGGATTGCGTTTGATTGCCAATGCCAATGGATGCCAATTCCTTGCGCACGTTCTCGGTCACGATTAGCCCTCCCCCATCCTTTTTTGTTCATTATAATCCAAGATTCATTCAAAAACAAGATATGGCTAAAAAAGCCCTGTAACCGGCTTGGTTACAAGGCTTTTCCATGGCAGGGGTGGACACCTTAGATACCGCTTGACGCAGGTGGCGCGGCGTATAAAAGGGTTTTTCGGACAGGCTTTATGTCAATTCCTAATTCGCAGCCCGCAACACCAAGGAGAAACCTATGTTAGCCTTCCGCCATCTTCTCGGAATAATGTAATTTTCGCAGTAGATTAATTCCGAGCAATATAGCGGTGATGGTGGTTAACATATCGGCTACCGGCTGCGCCGCCATCAAACCGGGGAGCTGGAACCAGGCGTTGAACAGATACAGCAGCGGGATATAAAACAGGCACTGGCGGCCTAAATTGACGATCAAGGCAAATAATGCTTTTCCAGTTGCCTGGAAGGTACACATCATGGTGAGCTGGATACCAAGGAGCGGGAAAGCGAAGGCCCATCGGTTTAAAAACAAAATCCCCACTTGGATAATATCTGCATCGCTGCTAAAGGCGGACATGAAGGCGCCGGAGAAAGCCAAATACGGAACCAGCAGCACAATGCAGCCCGCCGTCGCTGTAATCAGGGTGAACTTAAAGCCGGACATCATCCTCCGGATATTCCTCGCCCCGACATTGTATCCGGCAAACGGCATAAAACCGCTGACATAACCCACTGTAATCATATACACCATGCTAATCATTTTGCCGGCAACGCCATATCCCGATATCACATAGTCTCCGTATCCGGCCGCCATATTGTTGAGCAGGATATTCGACAAGCTCATCAGAATTTGCGAAATAGCAGAGGGGACGCCCATCTTCAAAACTTCGCTGAAAATCCTCGTAGAAGGTTTAAAATCCTTTAGCCGAATCGAAAGCATGGTCTTTCCTTTGAGGTAAATAAAAAGGAAGTAAATCACCGCTAAGGCATTCCCGATAATAGTCGCCCATGCCGCACCGGCGACTCCCTGATCCAAAGCCAAGATAAAGATAGGGTCGAGGACGATATTGCAGACCGTCCCAATAATCATTCCAATAACCGCTTCCTTGATCCTTCCCTCCGAGCGCAGGAAATGCGGCAGAACGACCTGGAGGGCTAATACAAAGCTGAAACCCACGATAATGTCAAGATATTGCTGAGTAGGCCCCAACGTATCCTGGCTGGTTCCCAGTACATTCAGAATTGGGGTGTGAAACAGGAAATATAGCCCCGTCATTACCAATGTGGCAGCAACAGCGCTGTACACCGATACCGCACTGGTCTTTTTTACCTCATCATAGTTCTTTGCCCCCATACAGCGTGATATGTAAGGGGGGGCGCCGTTTCCAAAAATATTGCCAACAGCCTGGACGACAATAAACACCGGGAACGCCAGAGAAATAGCCCCTAGCTGGATGGGATCGTCCAGCAACCCGATAAAATAGGTATCCGTCAGGTTGTAGATAAGCGATACAATTGTGCTTAAAACTGTAGGGAGCGCCAGCTTTAGAATGGCCCGCGGCACGGGGGCCTTTTCCATAAGTTCAAGATTTGAGTCCTGCAAACAGTATCTTTCCTTTCTACTGCAAGATTAATTTGCTCCTTGCGTTTTGCAGTCTACATGCTATACTGAATATAAGTAGCAAAAATAGGATAGTAACATTTATGTTACTATATAAGGGGATATTATATCACATAATTTCAATAAGTCAAGCAGGGAGGTAAACGATATTGGACAATAAATTGGAGATAGGACAAATACAGGAAGAATTGCTGGGCTTGCTTCCCCAATGGAATTACCGCATCACAAAGCCTTTTAAGCAGCTACTGGATGAAGGAATCAGCCTGGAAATGTATTACTGCATCCGGATTCTGCGCTGGCTGGGCGGGACGGCGACTATGACGGAATTAGGAACCTATGCTCTCATGCCCAAACAGCAGATGACTAAAATGGTCAATCGGCTCGTGGAACATCAATTGGTGGAACGCCTCGAAGATCCGGCTGACCGCCGGATTATTAAAATACGGCTGACCGATACGGCTTTCCAATACATTGACCATTTTTTATCTGAAGATGCGAAGTGTTTCCGTTATCTATTGGAGCAAATGGACGGTGAGGACCGTATCGCTTTTCGAAACGCAATTAAGACCATCTCCGATATTTTTTGCAGGTTGCCATCCCCTCCCGGTATTATGCAGGAGTAAACACGAAAAGCTACCCTTCCCTTTCAGACCGGAACTAGTGGCTGAATCCTCCAGCTTTTTGGGACAAGGGGATGGCGGTAATGGGCCTGCCATCTCTTCTGAGGACGAATAAAGTCCGCAAGCCCGCATAAGAACGCCTTAAAAGGACGAGAGAGAGCCGGCGTCTAAAAGACGCCGGCTCTCTCTGCGTGGGGCCGTAGTGGACTGATTAGCGGCTACCCTTGAAAGGATCGTCTCCTTGGTAGTCAGCAATCCTGCTCCCGGATGTATTTCGCTACGGTTGCCTCGTTGAATCCCACCCGCCTAGCGGGCGGGATTTTGACGTATCGCTTCGTCCGCCTTCTACCTCTAAAACACAAAAGAGAATGTGACCGATTTTATTATCGGTCACATTCCTTGGTTGCGGGGGCCAGATTTGAACTGACGACCTTCGGGTTATGAGCCCGGAGCCCGGATATCGATATGCATTATAACAGCATATATCCCTTATGTCAAGCCATTTTTTGATTGTATAATATTCATACTTCCGTATGTTTATTATATGCTTCACATAATTTACAGCACATTAGCGGTCAAAATAGCGGTCAAAACATTTGGAGCAGCACGGTATCTTCTGTTGGTACGTTGAAGTAATGAACAGCATCTTGAGCAGATTTCCTATCTATAAAACAAGCTGTAAATTACAACAGGAGGTTACAACCATGTGCAAAGTTATATCCGTCATATCCTGCAAAGGCGGGGTTGGCAAGACTACATCGGCCGTCAACATCAGCGCCTATCTGCAAATGCAGGGTAAAAGAGTGTGCGTAGTCGATTTGGATGCGCAGCATAACCTCTCCCGTCATTTTGGCGTCTGGGCGATACCTTCGGCAGAAACGCCTACCATAACTGAATTGTTTCGTGCCGCCATTGATGACTGCTCAGATGAAACCATGCAGCAGATGGCACGGGACAGTATCTGCCAGACAACAACGGTGGACATGATCCCCTCAACTGTTCAACTGTCTTCACTGGAAGCAGCCCTCTCTACCGCCACCAGCCGGGAGCGCGTGCTGGAATACATCCTATCCTTTATAAAGAAAGACTATGACTATATTTTTCTGGACTGTCATCCCGGTCTGGATCTGTTTTCGGTCAATGCGCTGACGGCTTCGGATTCGGTTTTGATTCCTGTAGAAGCGCATATCCTGAGCAGCGATGGGCTGGAGCAGGTAGAAAAGATGATCCGCACTGTCCAACGAAAATTAAACCCTCGCCTGCGCATCGAAGGTATCATCATCACCAAGTTTCAGGGGCACACGAGCTGCTGCCGCCAAGTCTATGAGATTGTCAAGCGGGACTTCGGCAGCCAGATCCACATCTTTGAAGAGCCGGTCAAATACGCTATTAAAGTCGCGGAAGCGCCAGCGTTCGGCATCTCGCTGCATGAATACGCCCCGAACATCGAGCCGGCACAGACATATGCCCGCATTGCATTAGAGGTGATGCGTAGTGCCTAAATTCAACCTGGCGGAACAGTTGGCCTCTACACGATACCATATGGACGATGCGGAGGATTTGGGTGAGCTTCTGAAGACTTCCGACAGTCAGGCCGTGCAAAGACTTGTCATACTGCCGCTGGCGAAGCTGGTGGAGTACAAGGACGATAATTTTGAAAGAACCACCGGCCGGCCGCAGCCTTTCCGGACATACTCTCAAGAGGATCTGGAATCGCTCGCCAAAAGCATCGCCGAGCACGGCGTCATTGACCCGATTACCGTCCGACCGTTTGAGGGCGGCAAATACCAAATCATTGCCGGCCGGCACCGGACGCGGGCTACCGCACTTTGTGGACTGGCTGGTATTCCGGGAATCATCCGGGATATTGACGACGTGGAAGCCGCCAAAATCATGCTGGATACCAACCTGGAGCAGCGCCACAATCTGTTGTACAGCGAAAAAGCCTATGCCTACCGGATGCGCATGGAACTGGAAGGCTGTCAGGGAAAACGTACCGATCTGGCGGAAGACGGAGAAAAGGTGGATATGCTGGCGGAAGTCGGCAGGAAAAACAAGGACAATCGACGTACTGTTGCTGACCTCATTAGGCTGACATACCTGCTGCCGGGTTTGCTGAAGCTTGTGGATGAAGGTACAATAGGATTCAAAGTGGGCGTTCAGCTGAGTTATTTACCTGCATTTGCGCAAAGTCATCTGTTGGATACCATCATCCCGACCATTCCGTATAAAAAGAAAATTAAGCCTATGCAGGCGTCGGTACTGCGGGAGATGCACAAGTCTGATACACTGACAACGGATTCCATGGAGGAAGTTTTCCGGAAGCAGAAAAATGCTCCTGCCTCGTTCTCGATCAGCGGAAAGAAACTGAGCGCGTATGCGGATCTGCTGAACGATAAGGACGAAATCGAGAGGCTTTTTCTGGAATTCCTGGAGAACTACAAAAGCAAGAGGAGCGCCTGACTTTGTGCACCCGATGCACAAAGTCAGATCTCTCATACAGATACAGAAATGTGGTGATTTATATGACGAAACAACTGATGATCGCTTTTGCTGCGGCTCTTGCGCTGCTGTGTTCTGCCTGCGGACAGAATACCGATGCGCCTTCCGAAGCGTCATCCGCTCCGGCTGGTCCAGTCCTGGTAATTAGCGAATCCACAGAGTCATCACAGCAATCATCAACGATAGCGGGAATTACCCCGACAACCGAAATGAAAGGAAGTGGTACAG
>CAKTXU010000124.1 GCA_934630995.1 uncultured Eubacteriales bacterium | reverse complement strand
CAGGTAGCCGGTGCCACCGAACAGCTGTCCGCTATGGTATCGGCGCCTTCATCCGCGTATTTTTTGATGGGTGTCGAGCGGATAACGGCGATTTTTTTCCATATCGCCCTGTCCGTTCTGATATGGATGGTCGTGACCAAACGGCTGCATTGGATTTGGTATCCGGCGGCCATTCTGCTACATGCGGTCGGCAATGTGCCCGTCAGGCTCTATGCCGGCGGGATACTGACAAGCTTGTGGCTGGTTGATCTCCTGACAGCGCTCGTGACAGGGGCCATTATCGTGCTCGTGTGGCTGCTGTATCGAGACTGCAAGCGTAAGCGGGCTCTGGCCAAGCAGAAGCGCCTGGAGGAAGAGCAGACGGGAGAAAGGGAGAAGCCACGGGACGGCGAGGGGGAACCCTCTTCTCCGATGAAGGATAAGGCGTTTTTGGACGGCGAGCTGTAGGACGGTGAGGGGCGAGGCAAAGGAAATTTATGCTCTCGCCCCGGCCGTCCGGTATCGTCCAATATGCGGATGACGGCAGTTTGAAATTTTGTGACAATTACCCTTTGATAAATTGTTGAAAATATGCTATACTGTACTCATATTCAACGTGCAGTTTGCCGAGGGGAACGTAAGTCCTGTTGAAGCAAACCGCACGTTTTTTCTATCATTTTGCTGAAAGGCAAAGGTGAGTCATGGATATAGTTCGAAATGGCAGCCGCATTCCTTCATCCACCATGAAACATTTGAGGCCGTTAAAAATGCCCGATTGTGTCCACCTGACCGATCGGTATACGTGCCGCATCTTAAGTGTCAGGGAATGCGTGGGCAGGTCCTGCGCATTCTGCTGTGACAGACTAAGCGAAAGCAGGGCGGAAAGCCGATGGAGGACGCATATGAATGGGCTGGATTTGGAGAAGCAGTGCAGGATTGCCGCCGTATACTTTAACGGGCTGATGCCCTGGAAGGAGCAAGGATGATGTACAGTGTGAATGAAACCGTGTTGTATGGTGCGCAGGGCGTCTGCCGCATCACGGAAATCGCCGAGAAAAACTTTGGTGAAAAGAAGGCCCGTTATTATGTACTCAAGCCCGTCTACAACGATACCTCCACCATTTTTATTCCCACCGAAAACCAGGTGCTGACCGCCAAAATGCGGCGAATTCTCTCTTCGGCGGAAATCGACGCTCTGATACGCTCCATGCCGGACGAAGAGCTGATATCCACGGACGGCGAATCGGAGCGGCGGGAAAAATATACCGATATCCTCCGTTCGGGGGATCGCAGACAGCTGGTACGGCTGATAAAAACCCTCTATATGCGGCAGGCGGAGCGCAAGGAACAGAAAAAGAAGCCGAGCGCTGAGGATGAACGGTTTATGCGGGATGCGGAAAAAATATTGTATGAGGAATTCGCCTACGTGCTGCATATCCAACGGGAGCAGGTGCTGCCCTTCATCACCCGGCAAATTCAGGTCGATGAAAAGATATCCTGAAAAAGGGGAATGGAGGCAATGAGCTTGTCCGGCCGCTGGCCACAAAGAAACAAATGCAGGAGATTATGGGCCGTATCGGTTTTGTCCCCACTATCCAGGCGCTACATGAGCCGAGCCGGAGATACCTCTATGAAAAGGCGATGGAGAAATACGACGAAATCGATTGAATTTAGATGATGAAAACTGTTCAGGGAGTTTGAGAAGGCCATCGCCGCCGTCGTGGCGAGCGATGACTGATGATACAGAAAGCAGCGAAGGCGGGTCCCCCTTCTCGGGGGGGCGCGCCTATTTTTTATTTGCTCCCAAATCTTGACATTGTATTTATATAATGATATCATAATGTCCGTACATATTGCGATGACTATCTATATCTATTGGAAGAGAGGTTGATGTCAATGAAAAGCTACGTGGTCTACCCAGGCGGAAAATGTCAGATTGAAGAGATGCCCATGCCCGTTTACGACGACTACAGCGCTTTGGTCAGAATGGAAAGCTGCGGCGTATGCAATGGGACCGATATGAAGATTATCCATGGAACCTTTAAAGGTGTGGAGGATTATCCGGTCGTTTTGGGGCATGAAGGCGTCGGCCGCATTGTTGAATTGGGCCGCAAGGTCCGGCATTACAAGGTTGGCGATTTGGTGCTCATGCCGTATTGGTCGGATGTGCCCGAGGGATATTCCAGCGCGTGGGGTACCTATTCGGAATACAATATTGTCACCGATGCACAGGCTATGCAGGAGGATGGCCTGGTTGCGGATGAATTTGCTTGGGGACAGAATATTCTTCCCGGGGATTTTGACCCCATATCCTCGGCCATGATTATCACCTTCCGTGAGGTACTCAGCACGATGAAAACCTTTGGCTTTGAGGCCAATAAGAGTATTGCCGTGCTGGGACTGGGGCCGGTAGGCCTAAGCTTCGTGCAGTTTGCCCGCCTGATGGGGATGGGGCCGATTATCGCCATGGATTTGTCGGATGAAAAGCTGGAGCTTGCCCGGCTCAGAGGAGCGGACGCCGTGGTGAATTCTTCACGGGAGGATATTGAAACCGCGGTTCGCGCCGTCTGCCCGCAGGGGGTTGACTTTGCCCTCGATGCGGTAGGAGTCCCTGATTTTATCAATACCGGCTTGTCGATTATCAAGCCGGGAGCCAAAATATGCGTTTATGGGATATCCGAACGTACCAATGTTTCACTCGATTGGAGCCGCTGCCCTTACAACTGGACGCTGCAATTCAATCAGTTTCCCTCCAAAGTGGCTGAATCGCAGGCTCACGGGCAGATCGTCAACTGGATTCGTCTGGGCGTCCTGAATCCCGCCGATTATGTGTCTCATGTTTTTGACTTCACGGACATCGATCAGGCCTTTGCGAAAATTGAGCGCCGGGAGCCTATGATGAAAATGGTGGTCAAGTTCTGATGGAGGGAGAGCGAGATGTCGTATTTAGTCGCCCATGATCTGGGGACTTCCGGAAACAAGGCCACGCTGTATACGACGGAGGGGGCCTTGGTGGCCAGCCGGGTGTGTTCCTATAACCTGCAGGTGACCCATGGCAATTGGGCGGAGCAGCGCGCCGACGACTGGTGGGAGGCAGTGTGCCGCTCCACCCGGGAGCTCACGGCGCTTGTCCCACCGACTGAAATTGAAGCGATTTCATTCAGCGGGCAGATGATGGGCTGCCTGTGTCTGGACGCCGACGGGCGGCCGCTTCGCAACGCCTTGATTTGGGCCGATATGCGTTCAGCCGAGCAGGAGCGGCAGGTACGCGCGCAAATAGAGGAGCGCGAATTCTACCGGCTTACAGGTCACCGTATCAGTCCGTCTTACGGCGCTTTCAAGCTCCGTTGGATCAAGGATAACGAGCCGGAAATCTATCGGAGGACGGCTGTAGCCGTAAACGCTAAGGATTATATCCTGTTTCGGCTGACCGGCCGGTTTGTCACCGATCAATCCGATGCAAGCTCTACTTGCGTATACGATATAACCAGGAGATGCTGGTCGGAGGAGCTGCTGACTCTGTTCGGTCTGGACAAAGAGAAAATGCCGGATATTCTTCCCTCTATCGCGGTGGCGGGCACCGTCACGCAACAGGCGGCACGGGAAACCGGACTGGTGGCAGGGACAAAGGTCGTCTGCGGCGGCGGAGACGGCCCCTGCGCCGCCGTGGGAACCGGCTGTGTGCGGGAGGGGGTGGCCAATAGCTGTATGGGTACATCCTCCTGGATTTCCACAGCCTCCCGCGTCCCGGTTGCGGATCCGGACATGACGACGATAAACTTTGACCATGTCGTTCCGGGCTATGTGCTACCCTGCGGAACCATGCAGTGCGGCGGAGGTTCGCTGAGCTGGGCGGTCTCCCGCTTCTGCGGCGGAGAAAAAACGGCGGCGCAGGCTGAGGGACGCGATGTTTACGACCGCGTGGAGGAGGCGGTTGGACGTTCTCCGGCGGGGGCAAAAGGCCTGATATTTTTGCCGCAGCTCATCGGAGAGCGGAGTCCGTATTGGGATCCCAAGGCCCGCGGCGCTTTTTTGGGCTTGACGCTGGAACACACGCTGGAGGACATGCTGCGGGCGGTCATGGAGGGGGTGGCCCTCACTCTGGACAGGATACTCGCCGCTTTCCGCAGCCATATTCCCATCGACCGGCTGGTGGTGATTGGCGGCGGCGCCAAAAGCAGACAGTGGCTGCAAATTTTTGCAGATGTGTACGGCCTTCCTATCCTGCGGCCCAATATGCTGGAGGAAGCCTGCTCGATGGGAGCGGCCATAACCGCCGGTGTCGGCGCGGGCGTATTCCAAGATTTCGATGTGGTGGACCGCTTTCTGCAGATACGGGATATCCATCAACCCGATCCGGTATGCCGCGGCCGGTATCAGTCCCTGAAGCCAATCTATCAACAGGCCTATCCTCAGCTGCGGTCCATTTTCCATGCATTAAGCGATTTTTAAGGTGAGTAGCATCGATTGACAAGGGTAAACACGCCTACCGGTGGAGCGAAAAAACGGGCGGCAACGAGGACAACGCCGCCGTCACCCGTTTTCACGCCGAAAAACCGTGTGGCTCTGTCAATCGATGCTGATAACACTAAAAGAAAGGCAGGGAAAATCTTTGATTTCGAGCCAACTGTTTGCAAAGCTACCCAATTATGTCAGCACCCCGGACGGCATGGCGATCGATTCCGAGGGGAATCTCATTCTGGCTTGCCCCAATTATGCGGATCAGTCCCTTCCCGGTTGTCTGGTAAAAATTGACCGGGAACATCACATCCGCAAATGGGTGGATGTGCCCGTATCACCGGAAACCGGTCTGGCCAGCCCTATGGGGATTGCGTTTGGGCCCGACGGAGATTTGTATGTCTGTGATAACCAGGGCTGGCCGGGGAAAGAGCGGCTGAAAAATAAGGGACGCATTTTGCGTCTGCGAATCCGCAACGACGAGGTGATCCGCTGCACAGAGGTGGCCCGCCATATGGAACACCCCAATGGCATGCGTATCCGGGACGGGTATGTCTATGTGACCCAGAGCTCCTTGGAAAAGGTACGGCATCCTTCGGGCAAGCTGGTCAGCTGCGTCTACCGCTTTGCCCTGGACGACGAGGGCGTGGAGATCGCCAACACCCTGGAGGATACCCATATACTGGCGACCTTTGTAACCGAAGATCCCGACTGTCAGTATGGGGTTGACGGCATTGAATTTGATCGGCAAGGCAACCTGTATGTCGGCAATTTCGGAGATGGAGCGGTCTACCGCCTGACATTTGACGAAAAAGGCGAGGTGCGGGAGAATACGGTTTGGGCGCGTGATCCGGAGCAGTTAGTGAGCACGGACGGCATGATTATGGATGACGACGGCAACCTTTATATCGCGGACTTCTGTGCCAATGCGATCGTCAAGGTGACGCCGGACGCACAGGTTATCAAGATTGCGCAAAGTCCCGACTGTGACGGCCTGGACGGCGGACTGGATCAGCCGGGCGAACCCATTATCTGGCAGGGAAAACTGATTGTCTCCTGCTTTGATCTGGTCACCGACGGGAAATCCGTCAATACGGCGCATGAGATGCCCGCGACGCTGGCCATGCTTGAGCTGGCGGGAGGTGCGGCTGATGGCGATTGATTGTTCGGCTTTCCACCTGGATAAATCCACGCCGCTGCCTTTGTATTATCAGATTCAGCAATTTTTGATGGAGGCCATTCAATCCGGCCGTTTGGCAGTGGACGAATGTCTTCCACCGGAAACCGAATTGACGGAGCAATTCGGCGTCAGCCGGGCGACAATCCGGCAAGCTATCAGCAATCTGGTCCATCAGGGAGTGCTCACACGGTACAAGGGAAAAGGCACCTTTGTCCAGGCCCCCAAGGTGCAGGAGAACGCGTTACAGGTACTGGAGGGCTTCCATGAGGAGATGGCCAAAAAAGGCTATGGTCCCGAAACCCGTGTGCTGGACCACCGGATGATTTCCGGCATTCCGGAAATCAACAATAAGCTCGGCATACCGGAGACAGAAGCGCTGTATCTTCTTCGCCGGACCCGTTCGGTCAATGGCGAGGTGGTGCTAACCATTAACACCTAT
>CAKTXU010000123.1 GCA_934630995.1 uncultured Eubacteriales bacterium | reverse complement strand
TACCTGGATGACAGCGCTTTTTTCGGGCGAACCTCGGTGCTGTTTTTTCATCCTCATTATCTGGCTCCGGAATTCGGCTATGACGTGCAGCTGTCGTATGCGGCGCTGGATGAGGTGGAGCGGTATTGCCGGGAAAAAAGGTATACGTCGTGCCGGTATACGGCCGATGAACTGACGACATGGTGGCATGAACGCGCGGCGTCGGGCATTTCCCGGATAGAAACGGATGCGGATCGGACGGCCTTTACCGTCACTGTGGTCGGGTACACCGGTATGATCGCCAAGCTGCCCCTCGCCGGGCGGGAACATCCCGCAGGGGTGACGGTGGACGGCCATGAGACGTATAGCTGCGTGAAAACCATAGACGGGCTCCGCTGGCTGCTGATTCCGGTCACCGAAAGCGGCGATCACGCGGTGGAGGTCATGTATCCGCAGTGAAGTAGCAAACGCGGCGGATTCTTGAAACACGGAGGGCTACGGGGATGATGCGGCATCACCCCCACGGCTCTCCGTTCGTTTTGCGGGGGGCGTTTCCCTACTACGCTTATCGCTCTATTCAGAAAACACGGGTTGAAATTCAGACGCGGATTGGATAGAATCGGCTTAGATAAACGACCTTAAAATGAACAGCGAGGTGTGCATCATGGGGTATATCCAGTATGTCAATACCAAGCAGGGCAGCCGTACCGGACCGCGGTATTCCAACGGCAACACCCTCCCCTTCACGCAGCTCCCCTTTGCCATGACCGCCTTTGTCCCTCAGACCGACGGCGGCAGGGGTATGTTTTTCTTCCACCCGGACGATCGCAGCCTGGAAGGCATTCGTTTGACCCATCAACCCAGCGTCTGGCTGGGCGACTACGGCACTCTCATGTTGCTGCCGCATACCGGCAAGCCCCTGAGCCTCCCGCACGAGCGCTGGTCCGACTACAGCCCGGAAAAATCGCAAATCCGCCCGGACTATCTGCAGGTGCGTTTTATCCGCTCCGACACCCTGTTCGAGCTTGTGCCGACCCAGCGGGGGGCGGTTGTACGGCTGGATTACGGCGGCACGGAACGTCCGTATCTGTCCCTGCTGCCCGCCCTTGGGTGCTACAGCTTCCATTTTGACGCCGCCGCGCAGCGGGTGATCGGCTGGACCGACGGGCACAACACCCACGACGATACGAAGAATTTCCGCATGCACTTTGTGCTGCAGTTTGAGCCCGGCGCCTGCGACGCGTCCGCCACTCGCGCCGCCCTGCCCGACGGCGCCTCTGTCCCCGGCTGTCAGTCGGAAGGGACGGGGGCCGGCCTGCACGTCGCCCTCAACGCGCGGCGTACGGTGGTGCGGCTGGCGATATCCTACATCAGCGCCGAACAGGCGCTTATCAATCTCGAGCAAGACACCGCCGGCGCGGATTTTGATAAGCTGCGGGCTCGTTCGGAGGCTATCTGGGAGGAATACCTGTCCCGCATTGAGGTTGTATGCGATGACGAGGATCAGATGAAAACCTTCTATTCCTGCCTCTACCGCACCTTTCTCTTCCCGCATAAGGCATACGAACGTGACCGGGAGGGTGCGCCGTACCATTATTGTCCGATCGACGGCCTTGTCCGTCCCGGCGTGCGGTATACGGACAACGGCTTCTGGGATACCTATCGCACCGTTTACCCGCTCTTCTCGATCATCGCCAGGAAGGAATACGCCGAAATGCTGGAGGGCTTTGTCCAGGACTACCGCGATGGCGGATATCTGCCCCGCTGGCCGACCATCGGCGAAACCGGCTGTATGCCGAGCACCCTCATCGACGCGGTCATCGCCGACGCGGCGGTCAAGGGCATCATCGGCGGAGAGCTGCTGGAGACCGCCTTTAAAGGTATGCTGCACCATGCCGTTACCCAGGCGTCGGACAATCGCTATGGGAGGATGGGCATGGAGGAATTCGAGCGCCTCGGCTATGTCCCTATGGAGACGGCGCGCAGCAGCGTCAACGTCACTCTCGACGCGGCCTACGGGGATTTCTGTATTGCCCAGGTGGCCCGGCAGCTCGGCCGGACGGAGGAGGAGACGCGCTTCCGGCGCAGGGCGCAGCACTACCGCAGCCTCTTCGACCCCCGGACCGGCTTTATGCGCGCGCGGGATCGGCAGGGAAACTGGAAGGCCGGGAACTTCGATCCGCTTCTGTGGGCGGAGGAATACTGCGAAAGCTGCGCTTGGCCCAGCACATTGAACGTTCCGCACGATATCGGCGGGCTGGCCTCCCTGTTCGGCGGCCCCCGGGGACTGGAGGCCAAGCTGGACGAGCTTTTCGCCACCCCTCCCGTTTACCATATCGACCGTTACGGGCCGGTCCACGAGATGACGGAGCTCGCATCGGCGGATTTCGGCCAATGCGCGATTTCCAATCAGCCCAGCTTCCTTATTCCTTTTTTATACGCGGCGATCGGACGGCAGGAGAAAACCGACTACTGGGTCGGACGGATCTGCCGGGAGGCTTTTTCCTGGAGGGACGACGGGTTCTTCGGCGACGAGGACAACGGCACGATGGCGGCCTGGTACGTCTTCGGCAGCCTCGGTTTTTACCCCGCCTGCCCTGGCAAGCCCGAGTATCTTCGCAGCCGGATGCTGGTGAAGAACGCCCGCATCAACGGACGGCCGTGGGACAGCGCCGCCTGCGGCCCGGTCATTCCGCACAGCGTCTTTCATGACAGCAACACCTAGCCCTGCCGGATTTTGCTTTTGTCGAAGCGCTATCCTGATAAAACACAAAAAGAAGCGAACAGCGGATTCCACGCCGCCGTATTGTCCCCCGGAAAACGAAGAGGCCCCGACGCACGCAAGCGCCGGGGCCTCTTCGTCCGTATGACGGGGAATCCTTACCCTGTGTGCCAGTATGCAAACGCGCCGAACGGGAATTGGGAAGGTTGGGCGTATCCCCGGAAATGGCGCCTTATGGCCGTTATACATAGGAGAGCGCACAGTCCTGGAAAACCGTGTTTTTTCTTGTACATGGAGGGGAGGACCGCTCCGGATTACGGCAGACTGCGAAACACCTGTGCATAGGCGAGGGCAGCTTCGCGTGATGCGAACCCCTGCTCATTCCGGACAAAGAGGACATAGACGTTGCGATAGGCCTCCTCCCCGCGGCAAGCGGAGAGCTCGATCGTCGCCGCACCCTGTGCCGGCATGGCAAAGGACAAATCCGCCGCCTTTGCCGATAGTCCGTCCCCTGCCGTGACCGTCCCCGTCCAACCAGCCAGCGTTTTCCCGCAGTCCGCCGTTATCCGCGCGCTGAGCGCCCATTCGGCCGGCGGCAGATCGGCGCTCAGCCACACCTGCACCACCGCCTCCTCTCCCGGCGCAAAAAGCAGCTTTTCGTACCGCAGATTGGGATTGACCACCCGATATGCAAGCTGGAGCGCGTAATAAGCCAGTTTGGGCTCTCCGTAATAGTCCACGACGTTGGTGCAGGATACGTTGGGCCAGGGCTCGTTGAACTGCCAGATGATGCTGCCGACGTTTTGATAGGCGCGCCGCCGGTTGGCTTCGATTGCATAGCGCAGTCCCTCCGCCTGAATCAGCTGGCTGCATACGACGAAATCTTGCAGCCGTTCCTTTTCCAGGGGGCCGAACAAGCTCTGATCGCGCTGGTGTGTATCCCACATTTCGCCGTGATACCGCCAGACATCGTTGGACATGTTCTGTACCAGCAGGTTCTTCGGCGAAAGACACTTTTCTAGAGCCGTGACATTCGTCATGCCGTCCACCCCGAACTCGCTGTGCAGCTGGCTGTCGGAGGCGTTGAACACCGTATAGTATTCCTCCGGCCCTTCGTATTTCCAGGGGCCGTGCACGTCAAAGTTCAAGCCCGGTTTATCGGTATCCAGGAACTCGTGAAAGCCGGTAGCCGAGGTGGGAAGCATGAAGGTACGGCCGTCGTATTGATCCACGATATCGGCGAGCATCCGCAGCGTTTCATCCTCCAGCGTCGAGGGTACGTTTCCTTCGTTCTGCAGCTCGTTTCCACCGCACCAGAAGGTAAGACTGGGGTGGTGCTGCCTCTGCTTGACGGCGTGGATGGCGGTGGCGCGGCAAAGCGGCAGAAACTCGGGGTTTTTAGAGGGGATATTGTCGATACCCGAGCTCGACTGGATGAATTCCTGCCAAACCATCAGACCCAGCCGGTCGCACAGGTCGTAAAACCATTCGCTTTCAATCAGCCCGCCGCCCCAAATTCGCACCAGATTGCAATGGGCGTCCCTGACCATGCGCAGGATATGCTCCACCGTCTGCGGCTGTATCCGGCCGTACATGATGTCCATCGGCACAAGGTTGACGCCCTTGATGTACGCCCGTCTGCCATTGACCGACACGCTGTACGGCAGGCAGCCCGCGGGCGCGCCGTCCGCCGGACGGTATTGCCGCGTGCGGAAGCCCATCTGGAATTCCCGCCGATCGGACAACACGTCCCCGTCATACAGGGATACCTGCAGAGTATACAGCGGCTGCTCCCCCAGACCGTTGGGATACCAGAGGCGGGGTTGGTCGACGGAAAACGCCGCTTCGATTTGCTGAGTCCCCCTGCGCAGCCTTTCCTCGCGGGCAAAAACCGCGATCTCCCGCCCCTCGTACAGCACGTGGTATTCCACCCGCACCGGCGCTACCGCCTCCTCAAAGGCGGTGAGCTCCAATCGGGTGCGTACCCTCCCCGTATCCCCGTCGGGTGCCGCGTCCAGCCAGAGCGATTCGATGGCGGCGCTCCCGAAATGCTCGAGGCAAACCGAATCGTACAGGCCGATCTGTACCAGCCGGGTGGAGAAATCCCATTTATAGACAAAGCGCGCCTTCTGGGTGTGTACCCGGCTGGTATAGCCGATTTGGCCCATCTCCTCCGGGCTGTTTTTGAGCAGCACGGTCAGCCGGTTGGCCCCGTCAAAGCGCGCCTGCCGGGTGATATCGCAGAGGAAGGGGGTGTACATGCCCTTGTGGGTACCGATGGTCGTCCCGTTGAGCGAGATGCTGGCCTCATAATCGATGCCGTTCATCCGCAGCCGGATATGGCGTCCCTGCAGCGACGGATCCATCTCAAAGTCGGTGATATACGTCCACCAGTAATCCGAAACCCAGCCGCACTGCAGGGAATTCATCTCGAAATACGGGTCGGGAATCAGCCCCGCCTGCAGCAGATCGTTGTGGACGCAGCCCGGCACCGTCGCCGGGATATTCTGAAAAATGCCGTTGAGGATTTGGCCGGTTTCCGCCGCCGCCGTAAGGATGGGATAATAGGGATAATTGGCGTTGATGTGCCAGCTCCGCAATTCGGTAATGAGCATGATGACGACCCCCATATGAAAATGACTCGTTTCCATCTACAGGCAGGAGAATTGTGCCGGTTTCGTCCCCGCACGCAGCGAATATGCGAAGCTGAAAGCCCCGTCGTTGACGGGAAGGCATAAAACCCGTTGAAAAAAGCTGTGCTCTTCCTTCCATAAACCGCCTGAGGACTTTATGCCTGTTCCCGCTTCTCCAGCTCTCTCCTGACCATACCGTAGAAGGTATAAAAATCGAGGAGCACAATATCCGGATTCCGGGCGCTGGCGATGTTGAGCGCTTCCATCAGGAAGCTGGGCCGGGTGATGTTGGTTTTGATCTGATAAAATGGCAGGTCGGTCAGATCCGTCTGCACGATGTTCAGCAGCCGTTCCGCCTCTGCGGACACCTCGCCGTAGGGATGTAGGCCGTAATCGTTGGGCATCCCTACCGCCGACATGCCGGCGAACAGCCGGTTGCCGTAATAATCGCCCGGGAAGGTCCAAACGCCGCAGCCGTCGGGCGAGAAGGCCGCATAGGCTTCCATCGCCGCGTCGCTGGGATCGCCGGTATTGCCGTCTAGGATAAAGGGCGTCATCGTGATATCGAATTTTCGGTAGTGCGCCGCGCACCACGCCTTCCACGCCTCCAGTCCGTCGGGCAGATCGGAATGCAGGCGCTTGCCCGCTTCCAGCAGCGGCGGGTTGACATAGCCGGCGCCCGAATCCCCGGCGACGAAAATATCGTTCGCTGTGGCGGTCGCATGCACCCAGTCGA
>CAKTXU010000122.1 GCA_934630995.1 uncultured Eubacteriales bacterium | reverse complement strand
ACATGCCGCCGCTTTCAGTCTCCTTCCGCATGGATTTTGCCGCCTCCGGCCAGCATTTTTGCAGAAAACCCTGTCGATTGGATAGTGGCAATGCCGGTTTTCTCCCCACAGCGCAAAAACGCCGCCGTCCAGCGCGGAATTCCACACCGGACGGCGGCTTTCTTTTGTTTACTGCCTGTATTATACGGTAAGATTATTTTTCTTCCCTGCTCTTCTTTTCCTTGTCGGGCTTATCCGGCTTGTCGGTCGTCCCGGTCTCCTCCTCGGGAGGCGGCGGCACGACCTCGGCGTGTACCCGTTCTATCCGGCGATCCTCGGTTTCCATCACCGTGAAGGTGACGTTTTCGTGGACCACCTGGGGATGCTCCTCCTCCCCGGGGATGCGTCCCAGCCTATCCATGATGAAACCGGCGATAGTGTCGTACTCCCCTTCCGGCAGCTTGACGCCCAGCAGCTCGCCGACCTCCTCCACATCGAGGGAGCCGTCCAGCTCGAAGGTGTTTTCCCCGGTTTTGGTGACCTCCTCCTCCTCGTGGTCGAACTCATCCTGAATATTCCCCACGATGGATTCCAGCAGATCCTCCATCGTGACGATGCCGGCGAAGCCGCCGTATTCGTCCACCACAATGGCCATCTGCATGTGCTTTTCCGTCATTTCGGAGAACAGGTCGCCGCACCGCTTGGTTCCCGGAACGAAATAGGGCTCCCGGAGAATATGGCGCAGGGAGACGTCGGTCGGAATGACCTGGCCCACATAGGGGAGCAGATCCTTAATATAGAGCACGCCGATGATATGATCGATATCGTCCTCGTATACGGGCAGGCGGGAATACCCGTCGTCCACCCCAATGCGCAGGGCCTCCACGATGCCGTCGTCCACCTCCAGGGCGGCCACGTCGGTGCGGGGGGTCATGATATCCTCGGCGGCGATGTCGTCAAATTCGAAGATGTTGTTTATCATGTCCTTCTGGACGCCCTCGATAACGCCCTTTTCCTCGCCGACGTCCACCATCATCCGGATTTCCTCCTCCGTGACGTTCTCCTGATCGGCATGGGGATCCAACCCGAAGAGACGCACCACCAGGTTGGTGGAGACGGAGAGGAATTTCACGAAGGGCTTGGTGACGACAGCCACCACGCGCAGCACGCCGATGACGGCAAAGGACAGGCTTTCCGCCTTCTGCATGGCGATGCGTTTGGGGACCAGCTCGCCGAACACCAGGGAGAAATAGGACATAATCAGGGTGATAATCACCGTGCTGACGCCCATTATCGTGCTTAGATGAGGCTCCATCGCCGGAACAAGGCCCACAAACCAGCGGGCCAGCGGCTCGGACAGAGACTGGGCAGCCGTGGCCGAGGTCAGGAAGCCGGCCAGGGTGACGCCGATTTGGATGGTGGCCAGGAAATTGGAGGAATCGGCGGTGAGCTTCAGCACCTGCCGGGCTTTTTTATGCCCCTCCTCCGCCATTTTGCGCAGCTTGTTGTCGTTGAGGGAGATGATGGCGATTTCCGACGCGGCGAAGAAGGCGTTGCAGAAAATAAGCGCCGCCAGCAGGAGGATCTGCACCAGCAGATTGCCGCCGGCGGAGGGTGCGGCCTCGGCGCTGAGAAGCAGGCACATGGGACCGGTAGGATCAGGGTCAGGCATTGGACAAAATTTCCCCTTTCACGCGGACGGGCCGCGTCTGTAATGATAGGATTTCCCTCCGGCCGGATATTCCTGCCGGCGGAATACCCTTTCCAAAGGGCCAAAATCCTTATGGTATCATCATATCGGGTTTTACGGGTCATGTCAAAACCTCATGAGGAGGCTGGCGGGGGAAAAAAGGTCAAAAAAGCCTTGTACTGAGCGATTTTTTGCAAGGCGGCGGGATAGGTCCGAATTGCCCCGTTTTTTGCCGCTTTGCGGCCGATTTCAAAAATCCGCCCAATTCGCGGGGAAAAAATCTCTCAAAAACAGGCATTTTCCGGGTTTACAGTGACTGGGAAACGTGATACTATTAGAAATAGCGCATGTTTGTGGATTTTTTCACAGAGCATGCCCATGAAGCTCACTTTATTATCCTTAAAGGAGGACATAATTCATGGCAAGAAAGTTTAAAACCATGGATGGCAACACCGCCGCCGCGCACGTATCCTATGCGTTCACGGATGTCGCCGCCATCTACCCCATCACGCCTTCCTCTCCCATGGCGGAGGTGACGGACGTATGGGCCGCCGGCGGGCAGGACAATCTGTTCGGCCGTCCCGTCAAGGTGGCGGAAATGCAGTCCGAGGGCGGCGCCTCCGGCGCTGTTCACGGCTCCATGCAGGCCGGTGCGCTGACGACGACCTATACCGCTTCTCAGGGTCTGCTGCTGATGATCCCCAACATGTATAAAATGGCGGGCGAGCTGCTGCCCAACGTCATTCATGTGTCGGCCCGGGCCCTGGCCTCCCATGCCCTCTCCATCTTCGGGGATCATTCCGATATCTATGCCTGCCGTCAGACCGGCTATGCCATGCTCTGCGCCTCCAGCGTGCAGGAGGTCATGGATCTGGGCGCGGTGGCGCATCTGGCCGCCATCAAGGGCCGCGTGCCCTTCATGCACTTCTTCGACGGCTTCCGTACCTCCCACGAGGTGCAGAAGATAGAGGTGTGGGATTATAAGGATCTGGGCGATATGCTGGACTGGGAGGCGGTCGACCGTTTCCGCGCCAACGCGCTGAATCCGGAGCATCCGGTGCAGCGCGGCACGGCACAGAACCCGGATATCTTCTTCCAGGCGCGCGAGGCCTGCAACACCTACTATGACGCCATTCCCGACGTCGTCGAAGGCTATATGAACCAGGTCAATGAGAAGATAGGCTCCAATTACAAGCTCTTCAACTATTACGGCCCCCGGGACGCCAAGCGGGTCATCATCGCGATGGGTTCGGTCTGCGAAACCATCGAGGAGACGGTGGATCATCTCAACGCCGCCGGCGACAAGGTCGGCCTCATCAAGGTCCGCCTCTATCGTCCCTTCTCTATTAAGCATTTGATCGCCGCCATCCCGGGCAGCGTGGAATCCATCTCGGTACTCGACCGCACCAAGGAGCCCGGCTCCATCGGTGAGCCGCTGTATCTGGACGTGTGCGCGGCCCTCAAGGGCTCCAAGTTCGAGAGCGTGCCGGTGTACACCGGCCGGTACGGCCTGGGCTCCAAGGATACCACTCCCGGCCAGATCGTCGCCGTCTACCGCAATATGGAAGCCGCCCGCCCGAAGAAGCGGTTCACCATCGGCATCGAGGACGACGTGACCAAGCTGTCCCTGAAGGTCAAGGAAAACCTGGACACCACCCCCAAGGGCACCCGGTCCTGCAAATTCTGGGGCCTGGGCTCCGACGGCACGGTCGGCGCCAACAAGAATTCCATCAAGATCATCGGCGATCACACCGATATGTATGCGCAGGGCTATTTCGCTTATGACTCCAAGAAGTCGGGCGGCGTGACCATCTCCCATCTGCGCTTCGGCAAAAAGCCCATCAAGTCCACCTACTTTGTCAGCAAGGCGGATTTCGTGGCCTGCCACAACCCCTCCTATGTCGATAAGTACGACATGGTCGGCGACGTCAAGCCGGGCGGCATTTTCCTGCTCAACTGCTCCTGGGATGAAAAGGAGCTGGATGCCCATCTGCCCGCTTCCATGAAGCGCATTATCGCCAAGAACGACGTCAAGTTCTATACCATCGACGCCACCCATCTGGCCAAGGGCCTGGGGCTGGGCAATCGCACCAATACCATTCTGCAGGCCGCCTTCTTTAAGCTGGCCAAGGTCATCCCGGTGGACGACGCGGTCAAGTTCATGAAGGAAGCCGCCACCAAGTCCTATTCCAAGAAGGGCGAGGCCATCGTCAAGATGAACCACGACGCCATCGAGTGCGGCGTCAAGGAGGTCAAGCAGGTCAAGGTCCCGAAGGAATGGGCCAAGGCGGTGGACGGCGAAACCGCCGAGAAGCCGGTGACCGGCCGCCCTGAAATCAAGGACTATATCGACAACATCCTGAACCCCATCAACGCGCAGCAGGGCGACAAGCTGCCTGTCTCCGCTTTCGTCAAAGAGGCCGACGGCACCGTGCCGCTGGGCTCCGCCGCCTATGAGAAGCGGGGCATCGCCGTGGACACCCCTTGCTGGCTGCCTGAAAATTGCATCCAGTGCAACTTCTGCTCCTATGTCTGCCCCCACGCGGTCATCCGGCCCGCCATCATGACCGAGGAGGAGGCCAAGGCCGCTCCCGAGGGCATGAAGATGAAGCCCGCCACCGGGCTTGCCGGCTATCAGTTCGCCATGACCGTGTCGGTTCTCGACTGTACCGGCTGCGGCTCCTGCGCCGCCGTCTGCCCGGGGATGAAGGGCAACAAGGCCCTGGTCATGAAGCCCCTGGACACCCAGGTCCAGGAGGAGGAGAAATTCCTATACGGCTACGGCCTGCCCAAGAAGCCGGAGGTCATGGACAAGTTCAAGTCCACCACCGTCAAGGGCAGCCAGTTCCGCACCCCGCTGCTGGAGTTCTCCGGTGCCTGCGCCGGCTGCGGCGAAACCCCTTACGCCAAGCTGATCACCCAGCTGTTCGGCGACCGGATGTATATCGCCAACGCCACCGGCTGCTCCTCCATCTGGGGCGGTTCCTCTCCCTCCACCCCCTATACCGTCAACGACGAGGGCCATGGACCGGCCTGGGCCAACTCCCTGTTTGAGGACAACGCCGAATACGGCTATGGCATGTTCCTGGGCGTGACCGCCCGCCGTGAGCGGCTGGCCGACATTATGAAGAAGTTTGCCGAGGCCGACCTGCCCGCCGCCTGGGGCCTGAAGGAAGCAGCCGCCGAATGGCTTGAGGGCAAGGACAACGCCGAAGCCTCCAAGGCCGCGGCAGCCAAGCTGGTTCCCGCCCTGGAAAAGGCCGTCGCGGAATGCGTCTCCTGCGGCTGTGAGTTCGACGCGCTGTATAAGGAAGCGCTGAAGAACAAGGACATGCTGGTCAAGAAATCCTTCTGGATGTTCGGCGGCGACGGCTGGGCCTATGATATCGGCTTCGGCGGCGTCGACCATGTGCTGGCCTCCGGCGAGGACGTCAATGTCATGGTATTCGACACCGAGGTGTATTCCAACACCGGCGGCCAGGCCTCCAAGGCCACTCCGACCGGCTCCGTCGCCCAGTTCGCGGCGGCCGGCAAGGTCACGAAGAAGAAGGATCTCGGCGCCATCGCCATGAGCTACGGCTATGTCTACGTGGCGCAGATCGCCATGGGCGCCGATATGAACCAGACCCTGAAGGCCATCCAGGAGGCTGAGGCGTATCCGGGCCCGTCCCTGATCATCGCCTACGCGCCCTGCATCAACCACGGCATCAAGGGCGGCATGGGCATCTCCCAGCTCGAGGAGAAAAAAGCGGTGGAGGCCGGCTACTGGCACACCTACCGCTTCGATCCCCGCAAGGAGGAGAACGCCTTCATGCTGGACAGCAAGGAGCCGACCGCGTCCTACCGCGACTTTATCATGGGCGAGGTTCGGTACAATTCCCTGACCCGGTCCTTCCCGGATCGCGCCGAGAAGCTGTTTGAGAAGGCGGAGAACAACGCCAAGGCCCGCTACGATCATTTGGTCCGGCTGGGCGCGCTCTACAGCCAGAAATAATTGAAAAGCAGTCCCTCTGTTTTCGTTCGGAAACAGAGGGACGTATTTCTGAAACGAATTGAAAAGGAGAGAATGACATGCTGGAGGAAACCGTTGCCCGCTTAATCAATGAGCAGATTGTCCATGAACTGTATTCCGCTTACCTTTATTTGGATTTTGCCGGATATTACGAAGACGAAGGGCTCAAGGGCTTTGCCAATTGGTATCAGGTGCAGGCCCAGGAGGAACGGGATCACGCCATGCTGTTCCGCAGCTATTTGCTGAACAACGGCTGCCGGCCGCGCCTTGCTGCCATTCCCTGCCCGGATAAGGATTACCCGGACTTCAGCGCGCCGCTGGAGAAGGGTCTGGAGCATGAGCGACTCGTCACCCGCCTCATCCATACCATTTATGAGGCTGCTTACGCGG
>CAKTXU010000121.1 GCA_934630995.1 uncultured Eubacteriales bacterium | reverse complement strand
AGGCAGACGCTCATACCTCGTCCTTCTCCCGCCGGGCGATGCCGCCCAAAACCCCATTGATAAAGGGCGCATCCTCATCCCCGCCGTATTTCTTGGCCAGCTCCACCGCTTCGTTGATGGAAACACTGACCGGGATATCCTCCTCGTATTCCATCTCATACACCGCCAGGCGCATGAGGGACAGGGCCACCCGGGATATCCTGTCCTTGTTCCATTTGCGGGAGTACGCGGAGATAAGCGCATCCAGCTCCCCGAGATGCGCTTCGGCGCCCTCCGCCATAGCAAGGGCGAATTCGTTCTCCTCCACATCCCGCGCTTCCCCGGCGCTTTTGAGAATCTCGCGAATGGTATCCTCGCTGAACAGCTTTTCAAACAGCAGTATAAACGCCAGCTCCCGCTCCTCATGCCTCGTCATGGCCGGACCAACCTTTCACTATAAACTTCCTGTCTGCATCCCGCGATGCTTTGACAATATCCGACAACGGCAATAAGAAAAAAGTCCTCCACACGCCTGCGGAGGACTGTCGCAGAAATCTTTATGCTTCCTTGTTGTCTTCCAGCACGATGCCGGCAATGTGGACATTGACCTTTGTGACCGGCTTGCCGGTCATGGACTGGACGGCCACCTTGACGCCATGCTGTACCTCGCCGGCCACATCCTGTATCCGGGCGCCCAGCCGCAGATTGACATAGACATCCACGACCGTCTCGCTCTCGTTGTTCACGACCTTGACGGAACGGGCCGCGCCGGGCGCGATGAGCCCCCGGATATCCGCCGGGCGCTGGGCCATACCGGCCACCCCGGGCACCTCCAGACAGGCGGTGCTGGCGATGGTGGCGATGACCTCCTCGGAGATGATGCAGCTTCCCTCAGAGGGCTTGTATCCTTTATCATCCATGACAGATGACCTCCTTTGTCTTGACTGTCTTTGATTTTCCCCGAAAAGCGGCGATATGGCCGCGCCGCCGCGGCAATGTCTTTATGGACTGTACCTATTATACCACAAAGTCCCAGGGGAGCAACTATTTTTTAAGATTTTACGGCGTTAATGCTGATATTTTGCGCGACAATCTTCGACTGGGTGGTCACGATTTCCGTGATCTGCACCGACTCCTGGGGCTTTATCCCCTCGGATTTGACCACGATGCTGCATTTGTCTCCCTCGATATACACCACGCAGTCCGCGAAGCCCTTGGCCTTGATAAGGCTTTCAATTTTGCTCTCCTGCTCCACGGCGGCGGCGACGGCCGCGGCCTTCTCCACAGCCTCCTTTTTAATCTCATCGGTGGCTTTGACGTCGTTCATGATGTCCTTGAGAATATCCAGGGCTTCCTCACGGGCGGTTTCCCGGTTGAGGCGGGCCTGCACGAAATAGTCGTTTTTGTCCTCTCCGCCCGACTGTTCGGAGGCGGCGGAGCCGTTGACAAATTGGGCGTCCCCCAGGTTGCTTTGGGAGGAGGAGGGGGTGCCGTTGGCGTCGAGAATCCCCGGCTCCTTGGTGGAGAAATAATAATTCAGGTAAACCGCCAGCCCCAGGGCCACAATCAGGGTCGCCAGAAGCACCTGTTTTTTTCCAAAGAAACTGCTCATGTCCGTCAAATCCTTTCCATTTCTAGGTTTTCTTGGTCACGCAGACCCGCTTGGAGGATATGTTCAGGGCCGTGGTGACCGCATCCTTGATCCGCTCCTGGACCAGCGGTTGATCCCCGCCCTCACAAATGATGACCACGCCCTTGACCGTCGGCTGTATCTCCGTCACAAGAAGCCCCTGACGGCCGTTGTCGGTATCGACAATGATAATTTTCTGCTCCGTGTCGTCCTTCTGGGAGAGCTTATCCCCCCCCGCGTCCTCGACCCGGTTGCTGTTGACCTTTTCCTCGGTGGCGTACACGTATTGCACGCCATTTTCCAGGGTGACCATCACCTGGCACTGACCCGCTCCCTCAATGCTGCCCACCAGGGCCGCCAGCTTTTCCTCCGTCTTCTCTATAAACTCGTCCGCCGAGGCCTTGGCCACGGTCTGCGCCGTTTTTTTCGGCAGGACCTCGGAGAGCAGTATCAGCGCGATGCCGATGAGTCCCGCGGCCACAAGAAGCTTCCGTCCCTTCCCCCCTTTGATGAACTCCATGAGCCCGGCCGTTCCCGTACCGTCTTTTTTCATCGCCTTGTCGTCCATATCCGCCTTTCCTTCCTGTCGTCTTCCGCTTCCGCCTCAAGCCGCCGCAATATCCACGGTCATCCCCAGACGCTGTTCGAGCGCCTGCTTGACCGCCGCCGACTGGGAGAGGCTTTGTTTGTCCAGATACAGGATAATTTGTTTGATATATATGCTGCCGTCCTCGGAAGTATCCGTAATTGTCTCAATTTTTTCCGCCGCTAGGCCGTAATTTTTCAGCGCCTGGCTGGCGATTCCCTCCACTGCCGCGCCCACCTGGCGGCTCAGCTGCTCGTTGACCTTGCTTGTCAGCAGGTCGGAGCGGATATCCTCCGGCAGGGTATCCAGGCTTAAATCGGGAATGGATTTGAGCTGAAGCAGCGGCGCCGTAAGGCAGCAGAGAAAAAAAGCCGCCGTCAGAAGACGGAATAGACGCCCCATCCCTTCCTTGGGCGCCAGCATCTGCATGACGGTGCAGCCGATGGCCACGGCGCAGAGAGCCCCGGCCCACCCCTTGACAAATTCCATAGCGGCGAGTCCCCTTTCCATCGCAATAAAAGCCGTCAGCCCGCCGTCGCCTTGGTGACGATGGTGGTGGCAATGATCATAAACAGCGAACACGCGGCCAGTACGCCGATAAGGGTTTTCACCACCGTCTGGGCGGATTTGAGCACCGCCGCAAGGGGGCCCAGACCGAACAGCTCCGCCGCCGCGCCGCAAAGACTCAGCCCTATCGCCCAAACCGCGCATTCCAGCACCGGGGGAAGCACAATGAGGGCGGTGGCCAGTATACCGAAGCCGCCAACGGTGGATTTCAGCAGCGCGAGACACCCGCGTACGGCGCCAAACGCCTCGCTGAGGGAACCGCCCACCACCGGAACAAAGCTGGATATGGAAAACCGAATGGCCCGGTTGGCCAGGGTATCGGCCGCCGCTCCCACGATCCCCTGGAGGGAGAGCAGGCCCACGAACAGGGTGGTGGTAATACCCAGCAGCCACCCCGCGGACTTGCTGAGCATATTTCCCACTCCATCCAGCTTCATGCCCGGACTGAGTGAGCCGGTCAGTCCCAAGGCCAGGGAGACGGTCATCAGAGGCACGATAACCCCGGTGGTCAGCAGGGATATCAATTCCGCCACAAAGAGGACCACGGTATTGTAGGAGGCCGCCGTCACCGCCTGCCCTCCCGTCACCAATATCCCCGCATAGACGGGGACAAAGCTGGTCATAAACACCGACGAGCTCTCGGCCGCCTCCCCCACCCGCTGGATACACGCGGAGAGGGGCACCAGCACCGCCACGCAGGCGGCCAGGGCGCAGATAACCCCAAACACCTCGGAAACGGCCGGCTCCTTCACCGTCTGGCGCACGCTGTCCATCAAAGCGCAGAGGAGGATAATCCCCAGCAGCACCCCGCAGGCACCCAGGGCGCCGTGGGACTCCGACGACAGCAGCCCCAAAATACCGCCGGCCGCGTTCTGCGGCTGCAGGGCGGTCAGGCTATCGGCGTCCAGCCCCGTGATACCCAGGTTCTCCAGCAGCTCCCGCGTCTCCTGAGGCAGGCAGATGAAAAGATCGCCGGCGCCGCTTGCCTCCAGCTGCTCCCGATACAGCTCGTCCATCGAAGCGGACTCCTCCGCCGATGCGGAGAGACAAAAGAGAAGGGCCAGCAGCAGAACGCACACGGCGCGGAGAAGCATGCGGCCGCTTTTCATCCGCCCGCCCCCTTCCCGTTCATCAGGGAAACGGCCAGCTCCGCGATTTTCTGGAACAGAGGAAGGGAGAGGATAACCAGCCCCATCTTCCCAGCCAGCTCCGCCTTGCCCGCAAGGGCTCCCTCTCCCGCGTCACGGCAAGCGTCGGCGGCCAGTTGAGTCAGCAGGCACAAGCCCAGCGCTTTGAAAAGGATTTCACCGTATTCCCCCGGCAGGGACGAGGCGTCCAGCAGCTCCTTGATAGAGGAAAAGGCCGGCACCGCCCGGGTCAGAACCAGCGCCAGAATCCCCACCCCGGCCACCAGCCCCACGGCCATGGCCTGTTCCGGCCGCTGCTGGCGCAGGAGCACAGCCAAAAATGCCGCTATCACCACCACTCCCGCGATTGCCACCATATCCATTTTCCCGTCCCGCCCTTCCGGCTGTAGTATCGTCCTATAAACCGAACACCGACTTGACCGTGTCGAAAAGGCTGCTGATTTCCGTGACAATCATGGTCAGCACCACGATGAGCCCCGCCAGTGTGGTCATCATGGCCTGCTCCTCTCGTCCCGAACGGATCAGTACCTGGTTGAGCACGGCTACGATGATGCCGATGGCCGCAATTTTGAAAATCAGATCCACATCCATGTCAGCTCATGTCCTTTCTGTTCAGAGCAGCAGCAGGGCCAGACCCAGGCCTCCGGCAATGCCCAGCGTGATGTACAGCCTGCCCTTGGAGGAAACGTCCTGCCGCGCCGCCTCGGCCTGCTTGTGAAACAGGTCGCGGTACAGGCCGCAATGGCTCTGGGTCCCCTCCAGATCGCTGACACCCAGTCCCCGGCCGAACTCGCACAGCAGCGCCTTATCCTGGAGGGTGAAACCGCAGTCGCCGCCCCGACCGGCCACAGCCGCCTCCCAAAGCCTGGGAAAATCGCTTTCCTGTGCAAGCCCCTCCCGCAGAGGGCCGAGAAAGCGGAGCGCCTCGTACTCGCCGCTCTTCATTGCCGCCGGCAACAGCTCCTGCACCGGCGCGGCCGTATATTTTATCTGAGAGGAAAGGCGGACGATGAGCTTTTCCATCTGCTCCAGAGCCAGGGCGCGCCGCCGCAGATTCTGGGAGGCCATCACCCCCAGGAAAACCCCGGCCGCCGCGATGAGCGCCAATCCGACGAGCTTCATCCGCTCAGCCTCCCTCCACGGACGGGAACGACCGCCAGACATTCCTCCGCCGACAGCACCCGGCCTAACCGGCCCGGCCGGCCCCGCCCCTCCAGCCAGACGACGCGCTCAAAGGCTCCGGTCGAAAGCGCCGCCGTGATGACCGGACGGCTGCGGAGCGTGGCGAGATCCCGGCAATGGGCGGAGGCGAGGACCGCCGTCCCCGCATTGAGCCCGGCCTCCACCGCCGCCACCTCCTCCGCCGAGCCCAGCTCGTCGAATACGACAACATCCGGAGCCAGGCAACGGACCGCCTGCTGAATCCCTTGCCCTTTTGGGATGTACAGAAGGACGTCGCACCCGGGGAGACCGGCTTCTCCGGCCAGCTCTCCACGCTCGTCCACCACGGCGACGCGAAATCGCCTCCCCCGTTTTCCTGAAGACAGCTGGCGGGCCAGATCCCGCAGGAGGCTTGTCTTCCCGCTGGACGGTTCTCCGCAGAGCAGCGCGCTGCGCAGGCTTCCCCCCTCCAGCAGAAGGGGAATCAGGGGATCGGCGCATCCGTCGTGCCGCCGCGCCACCCGCAGGCAGATGGAGGTGATTCGCCGCATGGAAACGATTTGGCCATCCTCCACCACAGCGCTGCCTGCAATGCCCGCGCGGCTGCCTGTGCGGGTGCTTATGTAACCGTTGCGTATCTCCTGCTGATGGGTGTGGACGGAATAGTCGCACAGAGCCTGAAAGCAGTCGGCCAGCAACGCCTGATCGCAGCAGAACAGGGATGGCCGTGCAAGCTCCGTGACGTCTCCCCCGGCGGTCAGCAGCCAATCCTTATTCCCGGCCGACAGGCTCACCGGCGCCCCTGCCCGCAAACGGATTTCCTGCACCCTATCCTGTACGGAGAGAGGCAGCTTGTCCAGCAGTTCCCGCAGAACGGGCGGCAGACAGGCCGCCGCCCTCTGAAATTCGGTCATTCTTTCCCAGTCCTTTCCCTTTCCCGTCTTGCTCTATCATATGCCTGTCCCATTTCCGGTAGAACAAAAAAATCCTTTTACCTGTGGGATAGGGGATTTATGG
>CAKTXU010000120.1 GCA_934630995.1 uncultured Eubacteriales bacterium | reverse complement strand
CGCCGCATCAGCTTGTCGATATACAGCCGGAAGGCCGTGGCCGGAGGCACCCGGCCGGCAGAGGTATGCGGCTGATCCAGATAGCCCATGGCGGATAAATCCGCCATTTCATTGCGGACGGTAGCGGAGGAAACCGCGTTGTCCAGCAGCTCCACCACCATCTTGGAACCCACCGGCTCCCCGGTGCGGATATAGGCCTCGATGACGGCGGACAATATTTTCTGCTTGCGTTCGTTCAGGTCCATGCCATTCATCCCTTTCCACGGACCGGGAAATGATCGCCGCCCTTTCCAGCGGCCTTTGCCGCTGACGCCCACACGGGCCGGGTTTCAAATTTTAGCACTCGTTTGGCTAGAGTGCTAAATCAATATCTATACTCTACCATTGGCAGCCACCAGTGTCAATATGGTAATTGTGAATCTTTTGTAAAAACCCGGCATTCACTGCAATCCTCCGTCAAAAAAGTAAAGTGAACTTGACATCGTTTCCTGCGCGGCATATACTGACAGGCAAAGGGGGAAACGCCATGAAAAACAAGCTCCGCCAGCTCCGGGAGGAAAAGGGGATTACCCAGGAGGAGCTGGGCCGGCTGGCGGGAGTATCCCGCCAGACCATCCACGCCATTGAAGCCGGCAAGTTCGAGCCCTCCGTCTGGGCGGCCTACGCTCTGGCGAAGGTCTTCGGGCTCACCATCGAGGAGGTTTTCTGTTTTGAAGAAAGCCCCCGGCCGGCGGTCAACCACAGCGCCTGCAAAAACACCGCGGAGAAGGGGGACGAAAGCCCCGCGCCGCCGTCCATGAACGCGCCCGTCCGGGGCGATATCCGGCAGGAGCTGGTCTACAAACAGGCGGGAGATTACGCCGTCGCCTTGACATATCTGCCCCCTCTCGTCCGCGGGGAAGACCCGGCGCCCGTTTATTACTGTATTTCCGGGGGCGGCTGGAACACCTGCTCCCGGGAAGCGATGCTCTGCTTCTCCGCCCCCTCCGTCGAGGCCCTGCGCCGCCGCGGCTTCGCGGTGGTCAGCCCCGACTATCGGGTGACGGGCGGCGGGGTGAGCATGGACGATGCCGTCTCCGACTGTCTGGACGGGCTGCGCTATCTGGCCCGTCACGCCGCCATACTGGGCGTCGATCCCCACCGCATCGTCGTTTCCGGCCATTCGGCGGGAGGGCACCTGGCCCTGCTGGCGGCGTACGCGCCGCCGGCCCTGTTCCGCCGCGATTCCGTTTTGGCGGAGGAAGCCTTCACCGTGCGCGGCGTCGCGCCTATCTGCGGCCCTACCATTCTCTATCCGGATGGCGAACCTCTGCTCTCCTTCCCCGTAGACGACCGGTTCGCCTGCGGCTCCGCCGACTCGGAGGAAGCCCGCCGGTGCAGCCCCATCGTCTATGTGGGACAACGGAAGATCCCCGCCCTGCTGGTGGGCGGCCTCGCGGATCCTCTGGTCTATCCGGCCAATCACATCCGGTTTGCCCGCCGCTGCGAGGAAACCGGCACGCCCTGTACCCTGTTGCTGTCGGAAAACGGCGGCCATTGCCTGGAACCCGTCGATCCCTCCCGCCCATCGGCTCCGGATATGGCGGCGGCTCAACAGGCCATCGCGGCGTTCGCCCTGGCCTGCATTGGCTGGGAAGAGGGTTGAGCAGATGGCTGTAAGAACCATTCGCCTGGAGGGAGATCCCATCCTGCGCAAACGCTGCCGCGAGACGGAAGGCGTGGACGCCCACATCCGCCTGCTGCTGCGGGATATGGCGGACACCCTGGCCGCCACTGAAAACGGAGCGGGGCTCGCCGCCTGCCAGGTGGGGATCCTCCGCCGCCTGATTGTCATCGACATGGGAGACGGCCCCTTCTATCTGGTGAATCCTGTCCTTATCGACAAAAGCGGACGCCAGAACTGCGTGGAGGGCTGTCTGAGCTTTCCCGGCCGCTTCTATACCACCGTCCGTCCCCGGCGGGTCGTGATAGAAGCTCTGGATGAACACGGCCGTCCCCGGCGGCTGACCGGCGAGGGGGACTTGGCCAAATGCTTCTGTCACGAGTTGGATCACCTGGACGGCATCCTCCTTCCCGATCGGGCAACCGGCCGCTTCACGCCGTGAATTTATGCATCTATAACAATAAATGTCAATATCAATATACACTATGTACAAAATAGCCTTATCCACGGACAAAACTTCGGCGTTTTGATTGTTGATACTTTTCCAGTTTTTGTATATACTATGAATTGTAGGAATAGAAAATCCCCTACACGGAAAGGAGCAAGGATAATTATGCCAGGCTTTAAGATTCACAATTTTGATTTCAACAAGCTCATCGAATTCGCTTCCACCGCGAAGGGCGACGTGTTTCTGGAGACTCCCGACGGCGACGTGCTGAACCTGAAAAGCCGTCTGACCCAGCTGCTGGCCCTGTCCAGCGCCATCGACTGGGGGAACGTGGGCGAAGCCACCGTTATCTGTAAGGATGCGGACGACGAAACCCGTCTGTTTCGCCTGAACCTGTACGGCAACGATAAATCCGAAGCCTGAATCGGAAAACCGCCCGGCCGCTGCGTGCAGCGGCCGGGCCTTTTTGTCCGCGCATCCCGTGCCTGTCGTCTTCCGCTTTTCCCAGTGACGTGATGAAAAATATCCACGCTCCCTTGACGGTCTTTCCGATAACGGGTATAATAAATGTCTATAAAGACGCGGGACCATCTCCGATCACTGGTCCCACAGAAGGAATTCTTGCCATGAGAGTGATTACCGGAACCGCGAGGGGGCGGCGGCTGCAAACGCTGCCGGGGGAGGATACCCGCCCCACCGCGGAGCGCGTGAAAGAGGCGCTGTTCAGCGCCCTGCAATTTGAATTGGAAGGCCGCCGGGTTTTGGATTTGTTCGCCGGCTCGGGCCAGCTGGGGATAGAAGCCCTCTCCCGCGGTGCCCAGGGCTGCGTATTCGTGGACCGCAGCGCCGACGCCGTGGAGGTGATTCGGCAAAATCTGCGGGACACCGGCCTGACCGCCCATACCCAGGTGCTGTGCGCGGACGCCTCCTCCTATCTGACCCGCCACGGGGACCGTTTCGATATCGCTCTCCTAGATCCCCCTTATGCCGCGGGCCTCCTGGAAACCTCCCTGCGGCAGGTGGTTCCCTTTATGAATCCCGGCGGCGTCATCGCCTGTGAAAGCGATCAGACGGTGACCCTTCCCGGCCGGGTAGGAGACTTCTCCCTGGCCAAAACTTACCGCTACGGCAAAACGTTTATCCGGCTTTACCGGTACGACCCGGCCGCCGGAGAGGAGGATGCGGGATGAAAATTGCCATTTGCCCGGGCAGCTTCGACCCGGTGACCCACGGCCATCTCGATATCATCCGCCGGGCCGCGTGCCTGTTTGACAAGGTCATCGTGCTGGTCATGACCAACTCCTCCAAGCAGCCGCTGTTCACCAAGGAGGAACGCATGACTTTCCTGCGCCGGTCCACCACCGGCCTGAGCAACGTGGAGGTGGACAGCTACGGCGGCCTGCTCGCCGATTACGCCAAGCAGCATCGCGCGACGGTGATTGTCAAGGGGCTGCGCGCCATGTCGGATTTCGAATACGAATTCCAGATGGCCCTGACCAACCGCAAGCTGAACCCCGAAGCGGAGACGGTGTTTCTCACCACCACCGCGGAACACATGTATCTCTCCTCCAGCCTTGTCAAACAGGTGGCGGGGCTGGGCGGCGATATTTCCGGCTTTGTTCCCGATTGCATCATGCCGGACATCATGAAAAAAATTACGGAAGGGACGATGGACGATGACCGTTGACGAATTGCTGGAGCAAATCGACGACATGATCGATAAGGCGTGGAGCTTCCCCCGCGGCAAATGCCTGGTGGAGGCCGACCGCCTGCGCGATCTGATAGACGACATTCGCGGCAACATGCCCTCGGAAATCCGGCAGGCCAAGGCCATCGTATCCGACCGGGCCGACATCATTTCCACAGCCAAGCGGGAGGCGGAGGGAATCGTCCGCAGCGCCGAGGAGCGTGCCCGCAACCTCATCGCGCATGAGGAAATCGTCAAGCAGGCGCAGCAAAAGGCCAATGAAATCCTGGGCCAGGCCCAGCAGAAGGCGCGGGAAATGCGCAAGGGCGCGACCGAATTTTCCGAGGATGTGCTCCGCCGAACCGAGGAAACCATGGCGCAGCGCCTCGGCGAAATCCGGCAGGCACGTCAGGTCCTCCGCAATCCTCCCAAGCCCCAGGAGCCCGGTGAAGGCGATTCCTGAATAACAATGTGTAAAAGGCAGGGACGCCGTTGAAACGGCGTCCCTGCCTTTTACAGCTTCCTGTCCTTTTCCATAGCCGCTTCGGCCGCCGCCAGGACGGCGGCCTCGAAGCCCTCCCTCTGCAACGCGCAGACACCCTCGATGGTGGTTCCGCCGGGGGAACAAACCTGATCGGCCAGCTCCCGCGGATGCTGTCCCGACTCCTGCAGCAGCCGGGTGGTGCCCAGCACGGCCTGGGCCGCTATCTTCAGAGACAGCGCCTTGGGGATCCCGTACCGCACCCCCGCCTGCGCCAGCGCATCCACATAGAGCAGGGTGAAGGCCGGGGAACAGCCCGCGATGGCCGCGTAGGCGGAAAAGAGCTTTTCCTCCAGCTCGATGACCTCCCCGACCGCCTCGAAAACCAGCCGGACGACGCTGCGGTGTTCGTCCTGCACCAATGCGTTGCCGCAAAAGGCGGACATGGCCTCCCCCACCTTGGCGGCGATATTGGGCATCACCCGCACCACCGGCAGACCGCTGCCCAGCATCTGCTCGATGGAGGCCAGGGTCTTGCCCGCGGCGATGGATATCACCAGGAGACGGCGGCGATGGAGGGTGGTCGCCAGTGCCGGCAGCACATCGGGGAATACCTGGGGCTTGACGGCCAGGACAAGGGCGTCGGAGCCGGCGGCCGCCTCCTCTCCCGAAGAGCATACCCGCACGCCGCATTCCTCAAACAGCGCCGCCAGCTTGGCGGCCCCGGATAATGGCGCCGGCCATGTTGCCCGCGCCGATAAAACCGATTTTCATTGTCCTCATCCCCATTCCCATACTTTCCCTTTCAGTGTACAACCCTTTTTCCCCCCTGTCAATGCATTTGCTTTTTATAGCCGGGAGTGGTATACTGCCTATAAATTGCCGAATTTCACCGAAGGGGTCGATGCCGATGCGGATCCTCAACCGCGCAGTCAATTGCCTGCTGCTCCTGTCCGTTCTGATGATCCCCGCCTGCGCGGCGCTGCTCTCCCTCTCCCCTTTGGCGGCGGCGGGTCTGTACATCCTGGCTGCGGCCGCTTTTCTTCTCATCAATCTCTTTCCCTTGTGGATAAAAAAGCCCTTTTGCCGCCTGGCGGTGATGCGGGGAGGCTATGAGCTGGTCATGGACGCGGCCATCCTCTGCCTGCCCGCCGCCCTCCTCCTGATTTTTGTTCTGCCCGGCCGCCTGGCAATGCCCCGTTTTATCGTGCAAATCGTTCTGGCCGTGGCGCTGGAGGGCCTTCTTCTGCTCAACGGCGCGGCGCGGATGCTCTTTACCTCCGTGCAGCTGGGCATCAAATGGCGGGTGCTCTTTTTCCTGCTTTGGTGGGTGCCGGTGGTCAACCTGATACTCTTCGTCCGGATGGGCCTGCTGGTGCGCAACGAATACCGGTTTGAAACCGACCGGCTCCGGCTGGACGGCGGCCGTGCGTCCAGCGGTCTGTGCAAAACCAAATACCCCATCCTGCTGGTTCACGGCGTCTTCTTCCGGGATTCCAACTTCTTCAACTATTGGGGCCGCGTCCCCGGTGTGCTGGCCAAGAACGGCGCCACCCTCTTTTACGGGAACCAGCAGTCCGCCGCCTCGGTGGAGGACAGCGGAACCGAGCTCCGGGACCGGATCGAGCAAATCATCCGTGAGACGGGCTGCGGCAAGGTAAACATCATCGCCCATTCCAAGGGCGGCCTGGACGCCCGGTATGCCGTCAGCCGCCTGGGCATGGACCGCTATGTGGCGTCCCTCACCACCATCAACACCCCTCACCGGGGTTGTGCTTACGCCGACTATCTGCTGGAAAAGGCTCCCGAGAAGCTGCGTGCCTCCCTGGCCGGCGGCTATAATGCTGCGCTGCGGCGGCTGGGAGAT
>CAKTXU010000119.1 GCA_934630995.1 uncultured Eubacteriales bacterium | reverse complement strand
TCCCCGTCCCATGTCCTCGACTTTATCATCCCGCGCGGCGCGACAGGCCCTGCCGGTCCCGTAGGCGCCACAGGGGCAACCGGCGCGACTGGAGCTACAGGGGCGACAGGCGCCACCGGCGCGGATGGCGCAGTCGGCGCCACGGGCGCGACAGGCGCTACCGGTCCGACTGGAGCAACCGGTGCTACGGGCGCCGCCGGAACCGGCACCACGGGAGCCACCGGTGCGACGGGTACGGCGGATACTATCACCGTTCGAAATACCACAACGACTGAACCCGGCACATCGGCCGCCGTTGTTGATGTCAGTGGCTCTCCCAACCACATTCTCGATTTCAGCATCCCGCGCGGCGCTACCGGTGCCACAGGAGCCACCGGCGCTCAAGGCATCCAGGGCCCAGCAGGACCCACAGGAGCCACCGGCGCCCAGGGCATCCAGGGCCCAGCAGGGCCTACCGGCGCCACAGGAGCCACGGGCGCGACAGGGCCTACCGGCGTCTGCGAATGTCCCTGCCGTTCCCGAGGGGAATTGGCTGTAAACGGGAGAATGGAAACCTTCGTGAATAACGTTCCGACAGGCTGGACGATCAATACCGCCGCCCTGGCTTCACAGGTGACACAGCAGGGACGTGTTCACACCGGCAATTCGGCCGTCAATCTGAAAGACGGCGCTGTATTAAGTCAGGATATTGCTGTCACCGGCGGCTGCTATTATGAGTTATCCTTTTTTGCCAGGGGAGAAGGGACTCAAGTTGGCCTCACCGCCATCCTGAGCTTCAGAAACAGCCAGAATATAGACACCCAAGGGCTTTCCATCGTCATTCGTCAGCAGGATATTTCCAATGACAATCGGGAATTCGCCTATTACAGGGGGATTTCCGCTCTTGCACCGAATGATACCGTTACCCTGCACCTTGAATTCCGCGTAAATGCCGTCGGAGCGCAGAGCCTTGATTTGGATGATGTCTCGGTTAGCGTTGCTTAAGCGTCAAAACAACCAAGATAACCCGGCCGCTTTGCGGCCGGGTTATCTTGCCGAAAAAGTCCGGCTAACGCCGTCCGTTTCCTCCAAGCTGAGCGGGTGATTGTTGCGCGGAGAGGGGCTTGCAGCCCCCCTCCACATACATATTAAGAAAGTAATTGTTACGCAAAATGCTCACAATGGTTAATTGGTAACAAAATCTTTTATCAGCAATTTCATGCCAATTTGCTCTCCATCAATTTCACCGGTTTCTTTAAAACCTATTGATTTGTAAAGACTTTGTGCAACGAAATTTTCACAATGTGTTCCTGTTCCAAGCTCTTTTATCCCGAAATTAGAAATCATATAATTAACTGCAAGCTTCAAAGCTGACTTACCGTAACCCTTGCCTTGATATTTTTTGTCTATCATAAATCGCCAAAGTGTGTATTGATTTTCTTTTTCATAATATCCCATCATAATAAAACCAACTAAAATATCATCAGCATATATAGCAAATGGAAATGAGGTTTCATGATAAACACCTGCTTGTGCAAGTGAATATACATTTGATGCCACAAATGAAGCTTGATTTTCAGCGACACTCAACCTTATGAGTTCTTCAAAATTTTCTTTTGTAACTTCCCTTAATTCAACCATTTTACACCTCGCAAAATATAAATAATCTCAGCAAAACAATTAAATCATAATATTTGTGAAATCAAACAATTCTTCATAAGCAAACCCGGCAAGCAGGGCAACTGTGGCCACAGTTGCACGTTTTACAGGATTTGCCTCACGGCGAAATCCTGTAAAACTGCTTGTTGGGGAGGCTCCCCAAACCCGGAGCTTCGGACCAACTTGGTCCGAAGCAGTTGCGTCGCTTCGCTCCTTATGACATAACGTAATCGAAGTTAACTTTTTATAGCCCATTTCAAGGCGGGTAATAGAAAGACACCACCGGCCCTTGTTTAGAGCCGGAAAGCCTTCATACAGGCGGGGTTTCAGGCGGCAAAAGCTAACATCCCGCCTGCGGAATCAGCCCACCCCCTCCGCCCCCGCCTATTCTTGGGCAGGGGAACGGCTCAAGGGAATATCCCCGGCACCCGACTACAGAAAGCATACCCGGGAAAGGCGATCAAGGGCGCGGGGCAGCGCTCGGCAAGTCTCACGTCACCGGGCCAACTTGACCCGATGACGCAGCGTTTAGTTACATTCTTAATATACAAGGCTCCCCCTCCACATTTCCCCCGCCGGGAGAAAACCAGTCTCCCTATGCACGGCGGCGGCTCCTCAAAGGCCGTTTTGTATGGCCTCCTGGGTCTTGACCAGGGCGGCGTACAGCCCGTCCCGGCGCAGCAGCGCCTCATGGGCGCCCTGTTCCCGGATCCCTTCTCCGTCTATGTAGACGATTTCATCCGCGTCCCGCACGGTGGAAAGCCGGTGGGCGATGACCAGGGTGGTCCGGCCCCGGGACAGCTCCCGGAAGGCGGCCTGAATATGGGCTTCGGTGATGGTGTCCAGGGCGGAGGTGGCTTCGTCCAGAATCAGGATGGGCGGATTCTTGAGGAATATCCGGGCGATGCTGATCCGCTGCTTCTGGCCGCCGGAGAGCATGATACCCCGCTCCCCCACGTAGCTGTGGTATCCGTCCGGCATCTGAAGGATATCCTCATGGATTTCCGCCCGCTTGGCGGCCTCCACCACCTCCTCGTCGGTGGCGTCCACCCGGCCGTAGCGGATATTGTCCAGAATCGTCCCCGCGAACAGCAGCACCTCCTGCTGGACGATGCCCACATTGGCCCGCAGGGAGGACAGGGTGAGCTCCCGGATATCCTGCCCGTCGATGGTGATGCGCCCCGCGGCGATTTCATAAAACCGGGGTATCAAGTGGCACAGGGTGCTTTTTCCGCCTCCCGACGGCCCCACCAGGGCCAGGGTGGTTCCCGCCGGGATTTGGAGATTGACCCCCGACAGAACGTCCACCCCCTCGTTATAGTGAAAGCTGACCTTCTCAAAGGCCACATCCCCCTTCACCCCGGTCAGCTCCCGGGCGCCGGGCCGGTCCTGAATCTCGGGCGCGGTGGCCATCAGCTCCTGGAACCGCCCGAAGCCCGCCATGCCCACCGTGAACTGCTCCACAAAGGAGGACAGGCGGCGGATGGGCTGCAAAAAGGTCCCCACATACAGGGTAAAGGTCAGCAAATCGATATAATCGAGGCTCCCCCGCATGATGAGAACGCCGCCCAGGGCGATCACCGCCACATTCATCATGCTGGTGAAAAAATCCATACCGGCGGTGAAAATCCCCATCTGGCGGTAATAGCCCTTTTTGGCCGCGCGATACCGGACATTGCCCTCCTCGAACTTGGCGATTTCATAGGCCTCATTGCCGAAGGCCTGGGCCACCCGGGCCCCTGAAATGCTGGATTCGATAGCGGCGTTGATGCCCGCCGTTTTCTCCTTGACCGCCTTGGAGGCGGCGTTCATTTTCAGCCGCCGCCGGGCGGTGAACAGGATGATGACCGGCACCAGCAGGAAAACCAGCAGGGCCAGCCGCCACTGAATGGTCAGCAGGATGCCGAAGGCGCCCACCAGGGTTACAAGGGATATGAACAGGTCCTCGGGGCCGTGATGGGCCAGCTCCACCACCTCGAACAGGTCATTGACCACCCGGGACATGAGGTGCCCCGTCCGGTGACGGTCGTAAAAGCTGAAGGACAGCTTCTGGAGATGGGTAAACAGCTCCCGGCGCATGTCGGTTTCCATCCGCACGCCCAGCACATGGCCCCAATAGCCCACGAAATATTGAAACCCGGCCCGCAGCAGATAGGAGCCCACCAGCAGCAGGACAACGGCGAAAAAGGCGGCATAGGCCTTATCCGGCAGCAGCTCCTGCATGGCATACCGGGACGCCATGGGGAAGAGCAGATCCACCGCCGCGATAAACAGGGCGCAGACCATGTCCGCGGCGAACAGCTTCCAGTGAGGCTTGTAATAGGCAATGAATTTCTTGATCATTTCATGCGATCCCCTCTATATCATCAAAAACAGGACACAGGCCTGCTGCCTGTGTCCTGCGGGAATTCTGCCGTGGGTCAGCGCTTCGTGCCCAGGAAAAACAGCGCCAGTGTGCCGGGCCCGGAGTGGCTGCCGATGACCGTGCCGATATAATTGGTCAGGAAGGTCTTGAAGCCGATGTCCTTGCGGATCATCTCCTCGAGATTTTTCGCATCCTCCTCGCAGTCGCCGTGGCTGATGAAGATCATCTGATCCTTGATGTCGGGCAGCCCCGATTCCTTCATCTTCTTTTCCAGCGCCGCGATGGCCGCCTGGCGGCCCCGCACCTTGCTCATCATAATCAAATGGCCCTCGTCGTCCACGTGCAGCACCGGCTTGATGCCGATGAGGGAGCCGAGCACCGCGGAGGTTTTGGATACCCGGCCGCCCCGGTGGAGGAACATCAAATCATCGACGGTGAACCAGTGGCACAGATGGAGGCGGTTGTCCTCCAGCCATTTGGCGTTTTCCTCGATGGACAGGCCCTTTTTCCGGTTTTCATCGGCATAATACACCAGCAGCCCCTCCCCCAGGGAGGCGGCCAGGCTGTCCACGACCACCAGCTTGCGATCCGGGTATTTCTCCTTCAGCTCCTCCACCGCCAGGGTGGCGGAGGCAAAGGTGCCGCTCAGCCCGCTGGAAAAGCAGACGTGCAGCACATCCTCCCCCGCGGCGAGAAAAGGCTCCACAAAGGAGACGAATTCATAGGTGTTCACCTGCATGGTGGTGGCGTCCTTGCCCCCGCGCAGAGTGTCGTAGAATTCCTTCATCGTGATTTCCAGATCCGGGCTTTCCCGGTATTCCTTCCCGTCCAGCCGGAAGGCCATCCCGATACAGGGAATATCCCGTTCCTTCAGAAAGGAATGGGGCAAATCGGCGGTGGAGTCCGTCGTGATACGATAGCTCATGTGGTGTTCCTCCTGACAAAGCGGCAACGGCTTATGGGGGGCGGAGGGGAGAATGCCCCGGCGCCCCTGTTTGCCGCTGCGAAGCTCGTTTTTAATACTATGTTATATCATGTGGAAGGATATGTCAAGCGGGAAGCCCGGTTTGCCTCCGGCTGCGTATAGCCATATTATACCGAATCCCGCGGGAAAAAACAACCTTTTCTTCCAGGCCCGCCCAAGCCCCCCTTTTATCGAGCGTGCCGCCTAAGGGGAATCCGGTTTGGCTATTGGCGCGGCAAGCGCGGAGGCCGGGGGCGTTTTTCGCCTCTTGTCAATTCCCGGCGCCTGTGGTATGATAATTCCAGCGGAGATCCATTTTCCGGCTAAACTGAATATGCACCCTTATCAAGAGAGGCGGAGGGGACAGGCCCGATGAAGCCCGGCAACCTGCGGCGCGCGTCCGCGCGGGCAAGGTGCCAATTCCTGCGGCCGACGGCCGGCAGATGAGGTGGGAACAAAGCGTCCGGCCTCCAATGCCGCGGCGCTTTTTTTGCGGCGTATCAAGAGAAAGGATGAACAAGCTATCATGGCAAAACGGTATTTCACCTCCGAATCGGTGACGGAGGGGCATCCGGACAAGGTATGCGATCAGATTTCCGACGCGGTGCTGGACGCCATTCTGGCCCAGGACCCGGAGGCCCATGTGGCCTGCGAAACCATCGCCACCACCGGCCTGGTCCTGGTGATGGGGGAGATTTCCACCTCCTGCTATGTGGATATCCCCAAAATCGCCCGGGAGGTGGTCCGGGACATCGGCTATGACGACGCGGCGCAGCGGTTCGACGGCAACACCTGCGCGGTGCTGACCGCCATCGACGAGCAGTCCCCGGATATCGCCATGGGGGTCAACGAGGCGCTGGAAATCCGCGGCGGGCAGGCCGCCGGGTACGACCGCATCGGCGCGGGGGATCAGGGGCTGATGTTCGGCTATGCCTGCGACGAGACGCCGGAGCGGATGCCCCTGCCCATTTCCCTGGCCCATAAGCTGGCCCTGCGGCTGGCGGCGGTGCGCAAGAGCGGAGAGCTGCCCTATCTGCGCCCGGACGGCAAAACCCAGGTGACGGTGGAATACGACGGGGATACGCCCGTGCGCCTGGAGGCGGTGGTGGTGTCCACCCAGCATGCGGACGAGGTATCCCTGGACACCATCCGCGCCGACATCATCG
The DNA here is from genome assembly GCA_934630995.1 of uncultured Eubacteriales bacterium. Lineage (GTDB taxonomy): Bacteria > Bacillota > Clostridia > Oscillospirales > Acutalibacteraceae > CAKTXU01. Next base: position 43 of record CAKTXU010000119.1, on the reverse strand, counting down.
ATCGGGTTATCAAGCCGGTGGTGCCTGCCGGGCTGCTGGATGG
>CAKTXU010000118.1 GCA_934630995.1 uncultured Eubacteriales bacterium | reverse complement strand
CCTTGTTCCTGCCCCTCCTTTTGTCCGTGAAGGGACATCCCGTTATCCGGTGGCGCAGTCTGAACGAAAGGCTTGAGTGGCAGTATGGCAGTTTGGTATGAAGGCAATCTCAATAAGGATGAAAACCGCCGGGAAGAAAACGGCATCACCTATTATATCCGCGGGGTCCGGACGGTGGACGGGGTCCGCTACGAACGCTATGCGGTGAAAACCCATTTCATCGAGCGGGGCGAGGACTATATTGAGGTACTCAGGCAATATGTCTCCCCGCTCTATCAGCCAGGGGATATTATCACCTTGGGGGAAAAGGTTATTTCCATGTGCCAGAACAACACGGTGGAAATGAAGGACGTAAAGCTGGGGTTCTGGGCAAAATTTCTCTCCAAATTTGCCACCCGCAACAAAAACGGCATTGGGATGGACGAGCCCTACAAGCTCCAGCTGGCCATCAATATGAAGGGTTTGCCGCTGGTTTTGTGGGCCTCCTTTGCCGGCGCGGTATGCAAGCTGTTCGGCAAACGGGGCGTGTTCTATCAGATTGTGGGGCAGGATGTAGCGGGCATCGACGGTTTCTACAGCCATTCGGCCTTTGACACCTACCATACCCTGGCGGTGCTCAATCCCAAGGAGCCGGACAAGGTCTGCGCCGATATATATGAAAAACTGGGCATCAGCTGTCTGCTGGTTGACGCCAACGATATCGATGTGGAGGTGCTGGGCTGTTCTCCGGATTTGAAGGACAAGCCCTCCGCGCTGCTGGCGGATCTGATTCGCGACAATCCCGCCGGGCAGGACGACGAGCTGACCCCCTTCATTATCGTGCGGGATATCGGTGACAGGGAGGCACAGCCTTACGTGCCGGTGGAGGCGCTGCCCAATCCGCCGGCGGAGCATTGAGGGAGGGGAGAGCATGGGGTATCTGTTTGAAATGCATTATCATACCGGAGAGGTCAGTCCCTGCGGCAACGTGCCCGCCGCAGAGGGTATTCGCGCTTACGGGGAAAAGGGCTATGCGGGCGTTGTGGTTACCGACCATTTCTTCCGGGACTATTTCGCGTCCCTGTCGGATTCTCTTTCCTGGCCGGAGAAGATAGATCGGTATCTCGGGGGGTATCGCCTGGCCAGAAAGGCGGGGGAGGAATGCGGGGTCCGTGTGCTGCTGGGGATGGAGCTCCGTTTCCTCCATTCCTCAAATGATTATCTGGTTTACGGAATGACGGAGGATCTGTTCAAGGCCACCGAAGCGCCTTATGAATGGACGGAGGAGGTATTTTCCCGCTTTGCCCGGGAGCACGGGCTGCTGTTTGTGCAGGCTCATCCCTTCCGGCCGGGACTGACCCGCTGCGATCCGTCCCTTCTGGACGGGGTGGAGATATATAACGGCAACCGCCGCCACAACAGCCATAACGCCGACGCGGCGGCCTTTGCCAGAAAAAACGGCTTGCTTGAGCTGGCCGGCGCCGATTTTCATGAATGGGAGGATCTGCAGCTGGCCGGCGCGGAATTTGAGGAGATGCCGGAGGATTCCGCCGCCTTGGTGAGGCTGCTTCGGCGCGGGGCTTATGTCCTGCGGCCCGGCGAAACCATATGTAGGTGACGAAAAAATCCGGGTATGCAGCCTATCAATCGTGATTTATGCCCGACAAGAAGAAAAAGGGCCCTTTGAACGGGCGGAATTGAAAAAACTATTGACAAACCCGGGCCGCAACCGTATAATATCATCCGTGACACTAGAGGTGTGCTATGCTATTAGAGTTAAAACCGTTGTTTATGGGGGAAACGGACACTCTCCCCATCGACTGTGAACTGGATTTCTCCGGTCTGGAGTGGCAGGGGATACTCCCGTTTACAGCGCCGGTGCGGGTGCGCGGCAAGGTGACGGCAGCGGCTGGCATCGTGACGCTTTGGGCTGTTATTTCCTACCGATACGACGGCCGCTGCGACCGCTGCGCGGAGGAATTTTCCCGCGACGGTGAAACAAGGGTGGAGCATATTCTGGTATCCTCCCTCAACAATGAGGAAAACGATGATTTTGTGCTGCTGGAGAATTACCGCCTGCCGCTGGATCAGCTGGTGGAGACGGATTTGCTTCTCAGCCTGCCGTCGAAAAACCTCTGCCGGGAGGATTGCCGCGGACTATGTCCCCTATGCGGCAGGAATCTCAACGAAGGGCTGTGCGGCTGCCGCCGGGAATCCACCGATCCCCGGCTCGAAGCGCTCAGACAGCTGCTCGAATAGTGATGATCAGATTAAGGAGGTGCTGACAATGGCGGTACCGAAGAGAAAAAGCTCAAAGGCCCGGCGCGACAAACGGCGCAACAATGTGTGGAAGATGGACGCTCCGGCGCTGATGAAGTGCCCGCAGTGCGGCGAATACAAGCGCCCGCATCGTCTGTGCGGAAACTGCGGCTACTACAACGGCAAACAGATTATTAAGAAGGAAGCGTGAGCTTCCTTCGCAGGACCGTCCGTGAAACGGGGGAAAGTAGAGGAGGAGCAATCCTTCTCTATTTTTATGCCCGCGGGAACAGGCGGGATGTAAATGCGGCGAAAGGCGGGTGCGGCGGATGCCGGTGACGATAACGGGCGTGGCGGCGGGAAGTCCGGCGGAGAAAAAGGGAATAGGTCCTGGAGATATCCTGCTGCAAATGAACGGCCGCGATATTGAAGATGTGCTGGACTACCGTTTTTACCTGACCGAGCCGCGCCTGCAGCTGCTGCTTCGGGAGCCGTCCGGGCGGGAACGGACCGTCCGGATGAAAAAGGACGAGTATGAGGACATCGGCCTGCAATTTGAGACCTATCTGATGGACAAGCAGCGCGCCTGCCGGAATAAATGTGCCTTCTGCTTTATCGATCAGCTGCCTCCTGGTCTGCGGGATACCCTCTATTTCAAGGACGACGACAGCCGCCTGTCCTTTCTGTTCGGCAACTATATCACCCTGACCAATTTATCCAAGCATGAGGCCGACCGCATTGTTTCCATGCACATCAGTCCTATCAACATCTCGGTGCATACCACCAATCCGGCTCTGCGGTGCCGGCTGATGGGCAACCGCTTCGCCGGAGACAGCCTGGCCCATCTGCGGCGGTTCGCCCAGGCGGGCATTCGGATAAACTGCCAGCTGGTGCTCTGTCCCGGCCTCAACGATGGAGAGGAGCTGGATCGGACAATGGCGGATTTGGCCGCTCTCATGCCGTCGGTGGAAAGCGTGGCCGCCGTGCCGGTGGGACTGACCCGTTTTCGGGAGGGGCTGACGGCCCTCCGCCCTTATACGGCAGAGGAAGCCGCGGCCCTCATCGATCAGATCGAGGCCTTCGGAGAGTCCTTGCTTGCAAGGACGGAAAACCGGCTGGTCTATCCGGCGGACGAGTTTTATGTCAAGGCGGGGCGGCCCTTGCCGGGAATTGCTTTTTATGGGGAGCTGTCCCAATTGGAAAACGGCGTCGGACTGATGGCACTGCTGGCCGACCAGTTCCGAAAGGCACTGGAAACCTGTGGAGACACGCCCCGTGGCAGCCGGCTCATCCTGGCCACCGGCGTGGCGGCAGCGCCTTTCCTGCAGGGACTTATTGACGAGGCGGCAAAAAAATGGCATAATCTTCAAATAGACGTTATCCCGATAAGAAATATGTTTTTCGGGGAGACTATCGATGTGGCCGGTCTGGTGACCGGCGGCGATTTGATCCGGCAGCTGCAGGGACGCGCGGGGGAGCGAGTACTCATACCTGATGTGATGCTGCGTCACGAGGGGGATAAATTTCTGGACGACGTGACCCCCTCGCAGGTGGAGGAGGCCTTGGGCGTGCCTCTGACGGTGACGCCGGTGGACGGCGCTGCGCTGCTGGACGCGCTGCTCCTATGAGATTGAGAAAAAGGTGGTGAGCGCTGTGGCGCGACCGGGGGTGGCCGTGGTTGGCCGTCCCAACGTGGGCAAATCGACCTTATTCAATAAGCTGATTGGCCGGCGGCTGTCCATTGTCAATGATACCCCCGGCGTGACGCGGGATCGGATTTTTGCCGAGGCCGAATGGCGGGGGCGAAAATTCATGCTGGCGGATACAGGGGGAATCGAGCCTTATTCCGACGATGTGATCCTCTCCCAGATGCGGCGGCAGGCGGGACTGGCTATCGAACAGGCTGACGTCCGCATGCTGGTGACCGATGTACACGCGGGCGTGACCGCCAACGACGCTGATGTGGCGGCTATGCTGCAAAAAAGCGGCAAGCCGGTAGTCCTCTGCGTCAACAAGTGCGATACCCCCGGCGCTTTGCCTGCAGAGTTTTATGAATTTTACAACCTGGGGCTGGGGGATCCGGTTCCGGTTTCTTCCATCCACGGCATGGGCACCGGCGATCTGCTGGACGCGGTGTTCGAGCATCTGCCGCCCGAGGAGGAGGAAGAGGCGCCGGAGGATGTCATCCGAGTGGCGGTCATCGGCAAGCCCAATGCGGGGAAGTCCTCCCTCATCAATTTTATCGCGGGTGAAGAGCGTACCATCGTGTCCGAGGTGGCCGGAACCACCCGCGACGCTGTGGATACGCCTGTGCATAATAACCACGGGGATTTCGTATTTATCGATACGGCCGGGCTTCGCCGTCGAAGCCGTGTGGACAACGATATTGAGAAATACAGCATCCTGCGGGCGGAAATGGCGGTGGAACGGGCGGACGTCTGCGTAATCCTCCTGGATGGAACAATCGGCTTCACCGAACAGGACAGCAAGGTGGCCGGCATCGCGCTGGAGCAGGGAAAGGCCTGCATCGTCGCGGTGAACAAATGGGACGCGGTGGACAAGGACGGCCATACCATGGACACGATGCGCAAAAAGCTCATGAATGATTTCTCCTTCATGAGCTACGCGCCCTTCATCTTTATCTCCGCCAAAACAGGACAGAGGGTGGACCGTCTGTTCGAGCTCATCAAATATGTCAACCAGCAGAACGCCATGCGGATTTCCACAGGCATGCTCAATGATCTGCTGGCCCGGGCCACCGCCCGGGTGCAGCCTCCCACCGACAAGGGGCGGCGGCTGCGCATTTATTACGTGACACAGCCCTCCACCCGGCCGCCCACCTTCGTTTTCTTCGTCAACCGGGCGGATCTGTTCCATTATTCCTATCAGCGGTATCTGGAAAATCAAATCCGGGAAACCTTCGGCCTGGAGGGGACACCGGTGCGCTTCATCATACGGGAGCGGGGAGAAAACAGCGGCAAATGACGGGAACAAAGGAGACAATGCGGTATGATCGCTTTTTTGGAAAATAGCTGGCTGGCTATGGTGCTGACGGCCGTCATCGCTTATCTGCTGGGCAGCCTCAACTCGGCCATCATTGTGACGAAGCTGACGGCGAAAAGGGACATCCGCACCTATGGCAGCGGCAACGCGGGGGCCACCAACGTCCTGCGTTCCCAAGGAAAGCTTCCGGCTCTGCTGACCACCCTCGGGGATTTGCTTAAAAGCTTTGTCGCGGTTCTCATCGGCGGTCTGCTATTGGTCAATCTTCAGCTCACTATATCGCCACTGTCTAGCTGGCAGTTTTTAGGCGCAAAGCTGGTGGGGCAGTATCTGGCGGGCTTTTTCTGTATCATCGGCCACGTGTTCCCCCTATACTTCGGTTTCAAGGGGGGAAAAGGCGTGCTGACCACCCTGGGAATGATGCTCATCCTGGACTGGCGGGTGGCGCTCATCTGCCTGGGCTTTTTCATTGTGGTGGTGGCCGTCTGGCGGATGGTGTCCCTGGGCTCCGTTGTGGCGGCGGCCCTGCTGCCGGTGTTCACCTACATATTCCGCTCCCTTGTGGATAAGCAGTCGGCCGGGACGGTGTGGTTCTGTACGGCCATGGCCATCCTCATCGCCGCTCTTCTGATACTCAAGCATCTTCCCAATCTCAAAAGAATTGCGGCCGGAACGGAGAGCAAGTTTTCCTTTGGAAGCAAAGGCGGAAAGTAGCCGACACATACACGACGGTGAAAGGCGGGGTTTTATGGCAAATATTGCGGTTATCGGCGCCGGTGGCTGGGGGACGGCCCTGGCGGTCATGGCGGATCGGTACGGCAATCAGGTATCCCTCTGGTCCCCCTTCGAGGAGGAGGCGGCCGCGATCCGGAAATTTGACGAGCATAAAAAGCTGCTGCCCGGGGTGCCGGTCCCTCCCTCCGTCCGACTGACCACCGATCTGGCCTGTGCCGCGCAGGCGGAACTGGTCGTCCTGGCGGTTCCCTCC
>CAKTXU010000117.1 GCA_934630995.1 uncultured Eubacteriales bacterium | reverse complement strand
CGCCCTACTGCCATATTTTGAGGAAATATATACCCGCCACACCCGACAGACCGACTATGATATTTTCTGCATACGGACGCTGCTTTGCCGGCTTCTGGCCGAATTGTTCCGCTATCCTGCGATTCCCGCCGCAGCCGGTGCATCCAACAGAGTAAAAAATATTGTTGATTCCCTCTCCCGGCGGTATACGGAACCGATTGATATAAAAGCGCTTACGGCAGAGGCCGGCTGCGGCAGCGCACAATTTCATAAGCTGTTCAAGGAATATACCCGTTGTACTCCCCTGCAATATGTGACCAAACTGCGTTTGGAGAAAGCTAGACAGCTTCTCACGCTCACCGATATGCCTATTGCAGACATCGCGATGGAATGCGGCTATGAAGACAACGCCTACTTCTGCCGGCAATTTCGTAAAAATATGAATATGACTCCCGGCAGCTACAGGATGCAGAGCCGTTCACGCTGAGGAGGATTGCCTTGCCTCCGAAGGTCAGTTCCATGCATAGGGGGCTCTCTCCCCCCTTCCTCCGGATCTGCCAACACAGTAAAAGGCCCGGAAAGGATTTTTCCTTTCCGGGCCTTTTACTGTGTTGGCATCTGCTTATTTTCCCGGGCCGCTTCCAGCCAAGTATCTTCGGCGCAAGTGAGCTTAACTGCCGTGTTCGGGATGGGAACGGGTGTACCCTCACCGCCATCGACACCAACTATGGCTCCCCCTGTTGGACTCGAACCAACGACATTTCGGTTAACAGCCGAACGCTCTACCGACTGAGCTAAGGAGGAATATGAACAGCATCCGGAAAACCGGATGCTGTGGATGTCGGCGCCTGCTTATTTTCCCGGGCCGCTTCCAGCCAAGTATTTTCAGCGCAAGTGAGCTTAACTGCCGTGTTCGGGATGGGAACGGGTGTACCCTCACCGCCATCGGCACCGACTATAATTGACCCGCCAGAGGGGGCCTATGAAAAACCCTTACGGGATTTTCGCAATGAAATGTATTGCTTGGCCTGCTTTGTAAACAGTCCTTGTTGGTAAATGGTGCACCATCAGGGACTCGAACCCGGGACACCCTGATTAAGAGTCAGGTGCTCTACCAACTGAGCTAATGGTGCATCTACAGACGGGGGAAAGGCTCAAAAAATGAGGCAATTCCCGACCGCGTTAGTATCATACACTATCTTTTTCCAAATGTCAAGGTAAATATTCATCCCAACGCAAAAAAATAATTACGGCCGCGGGACCGCTCACACAGGTCCCGCGGCCGTAAAGATTACAAGCAGTTTCCCGCTTCAATATCCAGATGATAGGCGCGCTTCTCTCCGGGCTCCAGGAAGGGCAGGACTCCGTCTTTTCGGGCGGCTGCGCGGCCCTCGATGGGAGCATTGCCGGGTTCCAGACCGATGACATACTCCCGCTCGCCCAGCATCCGCCATTGAATGAAATAGGGGAGTTCTCTGGTGGAGAAGTGCAGGCGGATCCTGAGATTCTCCGCGGGATTGTCGATTCCCACGACGGTCATGCCGTCTTCGCCAGCCTCCAGCTCATGATAATAACAGCGCTCCTGGGCATTCTGCTCAGGTTGATCGATTTGCTTCCACAAGGACAGATTCTGCGCGGAATAGGCGTTCCGGGCCTTGACGGATCTGGTGGGAATAACCAGAGAAGCCTTCTCGCTGATAAGGGGATACCCCATATTGTGGTGATAAAGGATCATATGAGGAACGGTGCGGGGACCGACATTCTCCACGATATCCGTCAGGCGGATGTGGTTGCCGCCGTAGGCGCAGGTGATTTCCCTGGTTAGGGTCAGACAATTGCCGAAGAGGACAGATTCATTCATTACGCCCCGGAGAACGGCCGTCGGCACACCGTCCCGCAGCTCGGTTGAAACACAGAAATCATCGGCGGGGGTGTTGGAAATTCTTCCATGCAGCCCCAGGTTTTCTCCTTCGTCCTGAGAGCCGTTGCCGATTGTGGTCAGACCGCAGGTGGTGAGAAAACCGGCAAAAAAACCGCGGAGCCATTCGGTTCCTTCCTTATCATAATAAGCGGGCGCCGTAATGCCGGCAGCAGATTGAAAACAGAGATTTTTGCCTTGAAATTTGACCTGGTATATATCCATGCAGCGGTCGGGCAGAACCGTGACCTCCAATCCTGAGCCGGTACAGATGTCCACCGCCCGCACTCCCTCCTGTCTGCCGCCGCACAGGCGGTAGGAACGGACGTCGAACAGCTGGCTGATATGACCGACATAGGCGCGTTCTTTTGCGTAATCCATCACAATATGACCTCCTTTTAAAATGTGGCGCCGAAAAAGAGCTTCTGGAATATACAGCAGACGCTTCCTACCAGGGGCGCCCTGCTTTCAAAGATGGATTTGGCCACCAGAACATGGCGGTAGCCGGAGGAGAGCATGGTCTGGTTGATTTGTTGCTCCAGCAGCTTGACGTACATATCGGGCAGATAAGCGCCTTCATGACCGATTAGAATACATTGCGGATCGAGCAGGTTGACGGCATTGGATAGGGCGGCCGCCAGCTTGCTTGTCATATCGCGGAAAACGGCGTCACAGGCCGGCTCTCTCATTAAGACCTCAAAATCTCTGTATCCGGCCTTCGGCTGTCCGCTGGCTACCCGCAGCTTATTCAGAATGACCGGCATACTGGCGTAAACCTCCAGACAACCCTGGCGCCCGCAGGCGCAGAGAGGGCCGTCGAAATTGATGGAGGTATGACCGATCTCACCGACAAAGCCGTTGTGATCTTGATACAACCGTCCGCCTGAAACAATGCCCGCACCGATACCGTTTGACAGGCCGATATAAAGAAAGTTTTCTATCGTTCGTCCAAGGCCGTATAAGCGCTCGGCCAAAGCGGCGGCATTTCCGTCGTTATCCAAAACAACGGCCAGGCCGGTGGCCTCCTCGAGAAGTGAAACGATGGGGAAATGACGGATGCCGAAGAATCCGGCCGGATTGAGGAGCAAGCCGCTGCGGGTATCCAGCGGACCGATAGCGGAAATTCCTATCCCGAGGACAGCGTCGTCCGTCTGGGACAAAGCGTCTTCAGCGAGAAGCAGCAGCTTCTCTCGCAAAGAGTCGGCGGTTTCCTCCGCTAAAGGGATAGAACGGGAATAAAGAAGATGAAGCTTTAGGTCGGAGAGAATGACGGAGACAGACTCACGTGACAAATAGATACCCAAAGCCTTCGGCGCATGGGGGGCGATGTCCAGCTGGACGGGATTACGGCCTACGGCCATGGTTTCCGCCACACTTTTCTCAATGACGAATCCGTCCGCTATCAGCTCCGCCACGATGTTTGTCACCGTCATCTTGGTCAGCCCGATCCGTTTGGTGATATCCGCCCGGGACAGCAGCTGTCCGGCGGATATCAGCTGCAGGGTCAGGCCGCGATTACGATTTTTGAGATGGGTATTATTCATGCCGCGCCGTTCGCCCATATTGACACGTCCAAATTCCAAAAATTCATTTTAGTATATTGACTTTACGATAGTAAGTATTATATAATAGAGTCAATGGTAAAGTCAATTTACTTTTTAAAATTTCCTGAAGGGAGAGGCTTTATGAAAAAGATACTTAGTATCGGTAGCGTCACCACCGATGTCATCGTATCCCCGGCCGACAGCATTCCCACCCCCGGTACCTTGCGTGCAGTGGATTCGGTATCCACTCATGTAGGAGGCTGTGCCTCCAACGCTGCCATCGATTTGGCGAAACTTGGAGTACCGGTAACCCTGTCTTGCAAAGTGGGGAACGACAGTTTCGGTTCCTTTGTCAAGGAGACTGCAGGGAATGCCGGCGTGAATATCGCTGGCGTGGTGATGGACGAGAGCGTCAGCACCACCGTTTCCATCGTCTGTGTAGGCTCCAACGGGGAACGCAGCTTCATGTACAATCCGGGCTCAACATCGGCCTTCGTCAAGGAGGATGTTTCCGACGCGCTGGTGGATGCGCACGATATTCTATTCGTAGCCGGTGCCATGCTGTTGACCAAATTTGACGGTAAGCCCTGCGCCGCATTGATGAAGGAAGCCCGCGCCAAAGGGAAATTCACCGTTATGGATACTGCCTGGGATTTTGAGGATGTGTGGATGCCGAAGGTTATCGACGTACTGCCTCATCTAGATTTGTTTATGCCCAGTGTGGAAGAGGCCGCCAAACTGACGGGGGAGAGCGATCCCCAGCGCATTGCCGACCGGCTCTTTGAACTGGGCGTGAAGAACGTCATCGTCAAGATCGGCAAGGACGGCGCCCTCATCTGTCCTGCTGGGCAGGAACGGATGATATTGCCTACCTATCGGGCCATCAAGCCGGTGGATACCACCGGAGCGGGCGATTCCTTCTGCGCCGGTTTCCTGGCCGGGCTTGCCCAGGGATGGGATTTCCGCAGAAGCGGCGAATTCGCCAATGCGGTGGGAACCCACTGTATCATGGCTATCGGCGCCTCCACAGGCATCAAGTCCATTGAGGAAACACTGGCATTCATGAAAAGCCACAGTGTCAACGATTGATTCAGATGATAGAAAGGGGTTTTTGAAATGAAAAGGTCACAGTATGAGGAAGCGCGCCGCAAAGCTCTTGAAATGTATGAAAAGGCGCATATCATTCTGACAGACAAGGAAAAGGAAGGCCTCGAGGTAGCGGATTTCGGTCTGGAGGATTTGTGGAATACCGGGCTGGAGATCGTCACTTATGTCAATACTGAGCGTTGCTGTGCTAAGGAAATGGTCCTGTTCCCCCATCAGACCTGTCCCGAGCATCGTCACGCCCCCATGCCGGGAACAGCGTATATCGGTAAGGAGGAGACCTTCCGCTGCCGTTACGGAACCGTCTATCTGTACGTAGATGGGGAGCCCACCCCCAATACGCAGGTGCAGCCGCCCAAGGGGGCCTATACCGTCAGTCATGAGATCGTACTTCACGAGGGAGAGCAGTACACCATGCTGCCAGACACCCGCCATTGGTTCCAGGCGGGCGACGAGGGCGCCGTTATCTCCGAATTCAGCACCAAGAGCATGGATGAATACGATATTTTCACCGATGAAAATGTAAAACGGATGCCGGAGATCGAGGATTAAAGCTTAAAACCGCCATAATCGTCACGGCGCAGAAAGGAATATGCCAAATGCTGGTTACGCTCAATGAAGTCCTGAAGGACGCGCAAAAGAATAAATATGCCGTCGGTCTGTTCAACACGGTCAATCTGGAAATGGCCAAAGGAGTTCTGGCGGCCGCAACGGAAGCCAACTCCCCCGTAATCATCGGTACCGCCGAGGTTCTCCTTCCTTTTTCCAGCCTGGAAGAACTGGCTTCTATGCTGGTCCCCATGGCAAAAAAGGCCAAGATTCCCGTGGTTCTCCATTTTGATCATGGCTTGACTCTGGACTGTGTACACAAGGCCATCGCCCTGGGCTTCTCCTCGGTGATGTACGACTGCTCCACAAAATCATATAATGAAAATGTGCGGGATGTCCGCGCCATGGTGGAATTCGCCCACAGCCGCGGTATTTCAGTGGAAGCGGAGCTGGGGCATGTCGGCGCCAATGACGGCAGCGCCGAAGGGGACGGCGCCGGGGATCACAGCATTTACACCGATCCCATGGAGGCTAAGGTTTTCGCGGAATCCACCGGCGTCGATGCGCTGGCTGTGGCGATCGGCACGGCGCACGGCGCTTATAAGTCCAAGCCAAAGCTGGATTTTCAGCGTTTGAAGGAAATCCGGGATATTGTCAGCACCCCTTTGGTGCTCCACGGCGGTTCCGGATTGTCGGACGACGATTTCCGTAAGGCTATTGCCAACGGCATCGCCAAGGTCAATATTTTCACCGATATTAACAACGCTTCCGCCCAGACGGCTCATGATTTCTTCAAAGAGGGTGCGGGCATGACCGATTTGATGCCGACCATCACCGAGGCAGTTAAGGAAGCCACATTGGCCAAGATGCGCCTGTTCGGTAGCGTCGGTCATGGAGACGCTTACAAGGAATATGTGGTGTCCCATGTGGTACAGCGGGTGATGGATGCGGTGAGGACGAAAAAATAACCGGAAAAGCGTATGCTGTTTTATCGCACAACATCCGGCGTTTAAAAAGATGCTGTCAAAACTGACAGCATCTTTTTTGTAACGAGCAACCGCTGGACCTTGAAAAATGATGGCTTATTATCAATAAAAATTTTATAAAAGGAATTTCATGGGATTGGGAGGAATCCGAAGGAAAACGGAGGATTTTCGAGCGGATTCACCAATAAAACGGTCTCACACATGAA
>CAKTXU010000116.1 GCA_934630995.1 uncultured Eubacteriales bacterium | reverse complement strand
GTATCTGTGTGTGGAGCTGGATACCCCTCCGGTCAGCAACAAGGACAGCGCCCGGAAGAACCTGGAGTATATGAGGAAACACTGGGGTTCATTTGATGAGTAGGTGCTGTAAAAAAATTATCAATATGAATTGACAGGAGGTATTGGGTGATGTCCCAATTTCGTTTTTCGGTGGGGCCTTGGAATGTACACAGCGGTGCGGACGCCTTCGGTCCGGCTACCCGCGGCGAAATCGATATGGAAAGCAAATTCAAGCGTTTTGCGGAGCTGGGCTTTTCTGCCGTGCAGTTTCACGATGACGACGCCGTGCCGGATATTAACCAACTGACCGATAAGGAGATCAAACAAAAGGCCGCGGAGGTCAAAAAACGGCTGGATTCGTACGGCCTCAAGGCCGAATTCGTCGCCCCCCGTCTTTGGATGGATCCGCATACCATTGACGGCGGCTTTACATCCAACCGCAAGGAGGACCGGGATTTTGCAATCTGGCGTTCCCTTCGCTCCGTTGACATCGCGAGAGAGCTTGGCTGCGACCTAATCGTCCTTTGGCTGGCCCGGGAAGGCACGATGTGCGCCGAGGGAAAGGATGCGGTGTTGGCCGTGCGCCGGATTGTGGAGGCCGTCAACGAAATCCTGCGCTATGACGCCGCCATCCGCGTAGCCATCGAGCCGAAGCCGAACGAGCCGGTGGACCGCTCCGTCTGCGGCACGATGGGACATGTACTGGGCATTTCCGCCGCAACGATCGATCCGGATAGGGTGGGCGGGAACCTGGAAAGCGCCCATGCCATACTGGCCGGCCTCGATCCCGCCAATGAAATAAGCTACGCGTTGGCATTTGATAAGCTGTTTACCGTGCATCTGAACGATCAGAACGGCATGAAATTCGATCAAGATAAATCCTTCGGCGTGGAAAACCTGCGGCAGGCGTTCAACCAGGTTCGGGTTCTGATGGAGAATGACTACGGCAGCCGGGGCGAGTATGTGGGGCTGGATGTGAAGGCCATGCGCACAACTACAGATGAGGATGGATATACGCATTTGAAAAACAGCCTGGACATCTTCAAGGCGCTGGAAAAAAAAGCGCGCAAATTTGATTATGAGCTGCGGGATCGGCTTATCGCAAGGCGGGACTTCGAAGGTCTGGAACTGTATGTGATGAATTTGCTGATGGGCGTTTGAGCCCTGTGTGAGCGGAGGCCCTGCGGGGTGAGCCGCAGAAGAACAAAAGACGGCACACGGCAAAGGAGGGACGAATCAAAACGATTCGTCCCTCCTTTGCCGTGGCTTAAGTGAAGAAAAAGACCACCGGTTCAGCCGGAGAACCGGAAAGGGATTTTAGCCGGATACAAAGGGGCTCCCCTTTTTATCGCCACACCCTGAGGCTGTCCCGTTTCAGCACCTCAAAATCCGACATCAATACGCTGGACGCGCTCCTGCCCTTCAGCAGCTGGCTCATCAGCTCGGCGCCGAGCTGCCCCATTTTCTGCCTGTCGATTTTCACGGTTGCCAGGGAGGGAACAATATATTTGGACAGGCTGAGATCGTCTATGCCGATAATGGATATGTCCTCCGGTATGCGCATGCCCTTGCTCCACAGATAGTGAATGGCGATAATCGCGCTGTGATCGGTGGTACACAGTATGGCGCTCGGGCGCTTGTGGCCGGACAAGGCGTGATCGAGGCATACATAAAGGCTTTCCTCATCAGCAGCGTTAAACTGGATGCGGTTGGGTTCGATGGAAAGAGAATGCTCGGTCATAGCAGTCTGGAACCCGGAAAAGGTCTGCAGGTTAAAATCATAGACGACACCGCTGTTGTTGCCGATATAGGCCAAATCGGTGTGTCCCAGCTCAATCAGGCAGGAGGTCGCCATATAAGCGGCCTTTTCATAATCCACGCGAACCGCGCAGCACTCTTCCTTTTTGCGGCTGCTGTCCAATATGACAAAAGGTATTTTCATTTCGGACAAGCGATTTAAACGATCCAAATTCGGGTCACCGTAAATGAACGCCGCGTCCGCGTTCTGCGGCTGCAGCAGCTTGTCGTACAGCCCCGGCGCCACATTGCCGTCCAAGGCGCTTTGGATAAAGCGGCAGGACATGCCCGCGCACGCGCTCATAATACTCATGCTCAGCTCGGTGTACACAAGATGCTCCATCGCGGTGATGTCGTTGCGGTAAAGCTGGAGGATGTTGTAGGTATAGGGCACGCCATCCGGCTCTTCACAATATTTTGTGCTGAGCATGAGCTTGATAATGCGGGACCTGGTTTCTTCACCAACACCCATCTTGCCTTTTTTGACCAACGAAACGGTAGTTGGCGAAACACCGGCCATTTTTGCGATTTCTTTACCGGTTATTTTTTTTGGCGCCATCTCGTTTCCCCTCTAAGCTTTTATCCTATATATAAAGGATATTTTATCATAATACAAAATTTATGTCAATGAATTGTATCGGGAGGGAAGAGGGAGTACTTATGAGAACCATGGCCATTGGACAGAGGGAAATCAAAAAGGAAAGGGGAGAGCTCACCGTGTATAAGGGAACTGCCACACAACCATTAAACGCATGCGATGAAGTAACGGTTATCCCTCAGGCAGAACGCGGGGAAATATGGAGTGAGCCGAGTCGGCGGGCAATCACGGACAGCGAGGTCAGGACAGATAAACGCCTTCACGTGCTTTGTCCTCCATTATCCCGGTATGTTTCGTCTGGAGAGCTTTCTCTTTTTCCAGACGGGGCGTGTACGCGCCCCCTCCTATAAGCAAAAAAGCCGCTATCCCGAAGGATAGCGGCCTATATCGCCGATTGGCATCGTGGTCCCTGCGCGGCGGTGTTCTGCATTTTCCAGGTGGTTGCGACAGTACTCCTCACACAACCGCTCCCCGCAGGGCGGCTATTGTACAGGAACCCTATCCCACAATGCCGCTGCGCTCGATCCCTTCCACCATCAGCCGCTGCATGAACAGATAGAGCACCAGCAGCGGCGCGAGGATGAGGATGGTGGCGGTGTTTATCATCAGCCCGGAGGAAACGGAGCCGGAAGCGATATTCATGCTGGGAATCAGCGTCACCTCGGAAACGATGGCGGACACCATCTTCATATTGGAGAAAAACAGGCCCGAATAGAAGGTATCCGTCCATTGCCAGGCGAAGACAAAGATGAAAACCGTGACCATCAGCGTCCGGCCCAAAGGAAAAATGATGGAAAAATAAGTGCGGTATACGCCCGCTCCATCCACATAGGCCGCCTCGTTGAGCTCCTCCGGCACCCCGCGATAAAACTGGCGCATTAGGAAAATGAACAAGCCGCAGCGGAAAGCCAGCCCCGTCATGGACAGCAGCAGCATGGGGACGACGGTATCCACCGTCTTGACCGTGACGCCGCTTAGCAGCTCCAGAATACCGAAAACATCGAAATACCGGAATTTCATGAACAGGGGGAGCATAATGGTCTGGGGCGGCACCACAATCGTGAAAATGACCAGCGCGAAAAGCAGGCGGCTCCCCCGGAAATTGAAGCGGGCGAAGCCATAACCGATGAAGGCGCAGACAAAGACCTGTACAACGGCGCACATCAGGCTCACCAGCAGCGTGCGGAAAAAGGCGGGGAAATAGCCGGTATACTCGATGACGAACCGGTAATTCTCCAAATTGGGGTGGCGGGGGATGAATTTCACCGTTTTGTCCAGCAAATCGGCCGAGCTCATAAAAGAGGAGGTCAGCTGGGCAAAAATCGGGAACAGAATGATGAAGGACAAGCCGCTGAGCAGGAGCAGGCGGGCCAGGGGCCATACCCATCTTCCGCTGAGCCGCCGGGCGGTATCCAGGGGCTTATCCTTGAGCAGCCGCAGTTCCATCGCCCCTATCCCTCCTTCTGCTGGTAAAAGACGAATTTATTTATGAGCAGGGTGGCCATTCCCAGGAAGAGCAGCACCACCAGGAAATACAGCCAGGACATGGCCGAGGCGATCCCCGCTTTGTTCTGCTTGATGCCCAGATTGTAGACAAGGGTCATCACTGTGTTCGATTCGCTGACAAACGAATCAATGATGGAGTAAATCACATTCACATATACAATGGGGCTTATCATGGGAAAGGTGATTTTCCAGTAGCAATCCCAGCCGGTGGCGCCTTCCAGACGGGCGGATTCGTAGATAGAGGGGGAGATGGACTGCAGCGCCGACAGAAAAATCAGGATCTGCACCCCGCATTGGTTGATCAGGCCGAAAATGTTGTCCACAGCATCCAGGATATACTGGGAAAACGTCTCGCTCAGCGCGGCATTGGTCAGTAAATCCTGCAGAAAGGTACCGGCCGACAAGCTCTCTCCCGCCGCCCCGGTGGTGATGCCCGCCGTGGATTGGAGAGAGCTCAGCAGCGCGTTGCCCGAGGTGGACTGGGCCACGACGCCGGTGAGCAGCACGGCGGGGATGAAAAACACCGCCCGGAAAAAGGCTTTCCCCCGCATTTTCTGATTGAGCAGGGTGGCGATGAACAGGCTGAGGATGATGATCAGGGGGATGTCCGTCAGCATCTTTACCACGGAAGCCAGCAGAACGCGGACGAAGCCGGCGTCGACAAAAAGAACGTGACGATAGTTTTCCAGCCCCGCGAAGGTGAGGGAATAGCCGTCTACTCCGGTTTCCAGAGTGGAAAAGCTGTAGAGGACGGAGTTGAAGATGACCTCGCCGTAGATGAGGACCAGCCCCACGAGGAAGGGAGAGATAAAGACCCAGCCGTGCTTGGCCATGCGGCGCTGCAGAGAGACGCCGCCCTTTCCCGCGTTTTTCGCTTTACTCATGGCGTCCCCTCCTTGTCCACACGGAGGCAGGACAGGCCGGCCACCGTGCCGTCTGCGACGGCAGCCTCCTCCGTGGAGTAATTGACGTAGATTCTGGTGCCGTTGTCATATTCTGTCATTGCCAGATCTTTTCCCAAACAGGTGTGCCGGACGATGAGATTCCCGCTCAGAGAGCCGATGGCCTGTTCCGCCGTTTTATAGAGCGCCGCCGAACGCTCCAGCCAATAGGATGCCTCCACCGAGGTATACTGGGAAAAGGGGCTGTCCTTGAGCAGATAAGCGTTTTCATCGGCCAGGAGGAAATGGGGCATGGCGCCGGCCTCAATGGCCCGCAGGAGACCGCGCTCGACGTCCACCTCCAGATTGAGGGGCGCGGTGGAATACCCCACGCTGCCGTGGAGCACCATCTGCAGGAAGGGCAACTCCTCGTCATAATCCTTGTGGCCGCTGCCGGCGTAATCCACGCCGTACAGATGGGAGGCGTAGGGGAAAACGTAGGCGTTTCCCCCGTCAAAGGATAGGGCGGCGGACTCCTGCAGGCCGTCCAGCGTTTTCCGCAGACGGGCCAGGGATTCCTGCCGGTTGACGCCTCCTTCCTTCCGGTTGTCCGACCAAAGGAGCTCTCCGGTCGTCGGCAGGGAAAGCCGGGCGGCGCCCAGCTCCCGCAGCGCCTTCCCCAGCGTTGCCGCGCCGGCGGTGGTTTTGTCCGCCCGCAGGAGATAGACGAAGGTGCCGGGATCCAGTTGTCCGGTGGCCGGGTTGAGCTTTGTGCGGCCCGACACATAATTTTTCAGGGTCCGGGCGGTATCCCCCCGGGAGGAAAAGCCGTCCAGCCAGCCGTCGCCGCAGGCCGTCTGCAAATCGAAGGAGGGCGCGCAGGCGATGCCCGCCTCCTCCATGGACCGCAGCAGCTTTTCCAGGGCGCCGCGTCCGCCGACGGCTCCGTCGACAGACAGCCCCGACACCGCCCGGCCGTTCAGTCCTCCTTTGGCGATGCCGCTGACCCGCAGGGCCACGTCTCCGACTCCATACTCCGCCAGGGAGGCGGCCAGCTCGCCGCTGCGGGCAAGGCCGGTCAGCCGGGCGGTCTTGGATACATCGAAGAAGAGGAAGCGTTCGTCGGTTTGGACGCCCCCCAGCGTTTCCAGCTGGTAGCGGAAGGGCTCCGCCGACCCGGGCACAAGGAGGCCCGCCTGCGTCAGATAATCCCGGTACAGCGCGGCCAAAGCGCTGTAATCGGCGGTATCGGCCCCGGTAAAGCGGTAACGCACCTTAAATCCGTCCGCCGGGGCGGTGGAGCTCCAGACGGAGAGGTTCAGCCCGGTGGAAACCTCCTCCTGGCTGTTCATCGTCAAATACTCGCAGTGGATATAGGTGGGATAGACGTAATGGGAGCGGTTCACCGTGCCGCCGTATTCGCAGGTCAGCTCTGCCACGGCGTCTCCCTTTTCCACAATTCCCAGCACGGCCCCGGCCGTTCCGC
>CAKTXU010000115.1 GCA_934630995.1 uncultured Eubacteriales bacterium | reverse complement strand
AGAAGGGCGGGAAACAACCGATGCTGACCATTGACCATATCTCCAAGTCCTTCGACGGCACCGCGGCGCTGGAGGACGTCTCCTTTTCCGTGGAAAACGGCTCCATCTGCGGCCTCGTTGGCCACAACGGGGCCGGCAAAACCACCCTCCTCAAAATCGCCGCCGACGTCCTCCGCGCCGACTGCGGACAGGTGCTCCTCGACGGCAGCCCTCACCTCGACAACGAAGCGGTCCGCCGCGCCGTTTTCTTCCTCCCCGACGACCCCTACAGTCTTCCCCAGTCCTCCTTCCGGGGCACCGCCGCCTTCTACGCTGGTTTTTTCCCCTCCTGGAACCAGCTGACCTTCGACAAGCTCACCTCCCTCTTCGACCTCGACCCCAAGAAGCGCCTGCTCAGCTTTTCTAAGGGTATGCAGCGCCAGGCCTTTCTCATTATCGCCCTCGCCTGTCAGCCCCGCGTCCTTCTCCTCGATGAATCCTTCGACGGCCTCGACCCCGCCAAGCGCCACCTCCTCCGGCAGGTCCTGCTCGAATATATCGCGGAGAAGGAGGCCTCCGTCCTCATCTCCTCCCACAACCTCCCCGAGCTGGAAAACCTATGCGACCACGTCCTCCTCCTCGACAACCATACCGTGGCCTACGACCGCGCTATGGACGATATCCAGACCGAGCTGCGCAAATACCGCCTGGTCTTCGATTATCCGGTGGGGGAGGATGCCTTCGCCTCCCTCAACCACCGCGACTATTCCCTGTCCGGCAACATTGTCACCATCACCATCCGGGACGACGGCGAGGCGGAAGCGGCCCTGCGGGCTTTGAATCCCCTGCTGCTGGAGACCTTCCCCCTCACCCTGGAGGAGGTATTCTTGTATGAAATGGAGGAGACGCAGCATGATCTCACCGGCCTCTTCTGACAAGCGGGTTTCCGCCCACTCCCGCCGCGCCCTGCTGCGGCAGTTCTGGTTCCTTCCCGCGGCCTGCGTCCTCTTCTTCCTCTTTTTTCTCCCAGTCTCTCTCTTTTCCGTCTTCGGGCCGGACGCCGATCCGGTGCTGACAACCGGGGGAATATATCACCTGTTCGCCCAGGACAGCCAGCCGCCGCTGGCTTTGGGGCCAGCCGTTATGGGGGTTGTGTCGGCCCTGCTCCTCTTTGGCTTCCTTTTCCGCGCCCGATCAGCCGCGGCGTATTTCTCCCTGGGCGTCAGCCGCACCCGGCTGTTCCGGCAGCGGTTTCTCTTCGGCCTGCTGGGCCCTGCCGCCGGCGTGCTCCTCGGCGTGGCCGCCTCCTTTTCTATTAATGCAGCGGCGCTCGGGGTGTGTCTCCGTCTGGTGGCCAACAGCCTCTATTTGGCCGTCATGCTCTTTGCGGCGGTGCTGGTGCCCTATACCTTCTGCGCGCTGGTCTGCACCCTCTGCGGCACCCTGCTGGAGAGCGTGGTCTACACCGGTGTGCTGCTGGGAGCGCCCCATCTGCTGGGTTTGGCGGCGGGCAGCCTCTGCCGGGCACTTCTGCCCGGCTCCCCCTTCGACGCCAGCTCCAGCCCCATAGCCTCCTCCACGGGATATTCATTCTCCAACGATTGGCTCCCCGGGTATACCTCCTGTCTGTGTGAGCAATCCGATGTTTTCGGCCCCTTTATGTTCTCAGCCAAATATGTGTCCCGCATGGGCACATTTTCCGGGAGCGAAACCGCCGACTGGCCTGGCGTCAATTGGTGGGTGCCCCTGCTCTGGCTGGGGATCGCTGTCGGGGCCGCCCTGCTGGCCTGGCGGCTCTTTCTCCGCCGGCCTGGGGAGCTGTCCGGCTTCGCCGGCCGCTGCCGGGCCCTGGGCACCGGCACCGCCGTACTGCTGGGAATGACTGCCTTCGCGCTGCTGCTTTTCGCAAACCTGCCTGTCTGGCTCCTTCTGCTGCTGGCTGCCCTGGCCTTCACCCTGGTATGGGGGATTTCCTGCCTCGCCGCCTTCCGGGGCCTCCGGAGGATACGGGGGAGCCTGCTCTCCCTGCCCATTTCCCTGGGCGCTTTGCTGACCGCTTCGGTTATCCTCGCCGCCGGGGGCTTTGGTTTCTCCTCCCGGCTTCCCGCGGCAGCGGACGTCGAATCTGTGGAAATCACCTACCGGGGCAACGTCCAATATATTTCCGCATACCGCGTCATGGGCAGCAATTTCGTGGCGCCTCTCCTGGTCGAAAGCCCGGAGGATGTGGAAACCGTGCTGTCCCTTCACCGGGAGCTGATCGCCCTGGGCCGTCCCACCGTCACGGGCAGGGCGGGTATGTCCTATGGGGACACGGCGATCGCCCAGCCTATCGCCCTGCGGTATTCCCTTAAAAACGGCAAAAGGATGATCCGGATTTACGACCACATCACCCTGGGGCTGGAGGAAAAGCTGCTGGCGCTGGACACCACTGACGCCTTCCGGGAGCAATTGGAAAATCGGGTGCGGGAAGCCGTCAATACTTCGGTTTATCTCCATACGGACACCTTTGTGGATACGTATAGCTGGGGAGAAACAGCGGAAGAGCTGCCCCTGGAAGCCGCCGATCGGGCAGCCCTGGCCGACGCCCTGCTGGCCGATTTCGCCTCTCAGAGCCTCGACGATCGCTATTTCCCCGACAGACCCGCCAAGGCGGTGCTGACCTTTGGCGCCAGCCTGAACGCGCATACGCTGACGACCGTGCTCCTCACCGACGCCTTTTCCCATACTATCGCCTATCTTGAAGAACGGGTGCTGCTTCCTGTCGCGCCGGATCCCGTCGTTTTTGAGGGCGGCACTCTTTATTACTGCGATCCCGCCGTTCTCACCGACGCACAGGATCTGTATTTGCAGAATCTGCGGCCGTATATAGTACCCTACTCCCTGAAAAACAAGGCCGTTCCCACCCTAGAGCTGGACGCGGTACAGGTGAACGCCCTGCTCCCCGCCCTGCGGCACAGCTTTTATGCCAGCCGTCCCGTGGTCATTGCCGAGCTGGTATACCTGGCTCCCGACAGCGACGGAAAGATTCAGCCACAGCACCTTTACCGTGTTCTCCCACTGGAGGATCTGCCGGATTCGCTTCGAGAGCCGCTGATGGGCTAAAATCACCGCGCCCCCCCGTCCCCGTAAATCACAATACGGGGGACCGGGGGGCGCCTATCCTCAGCTCCCCATGCGCCTCCTCAAACGCTTCCATACAGGTCTGCGCCAGCTAAGCTGCGCGTTGACAGAACGACGGACGCGGTCTGAATTCTATCAGTGGCCGCGGCGCATTCACTCCCCCGCAGCACAGCGTGAATCGCCATCTGCAAACACTCTGTCGTTTATTGGATTATTCCCATGCATTTTGTCTTGACGAGATACAGACAGGTTGACCCCGTAGGCCGTTCTCTTCGCCAGAGGAGAGCTTCCTCTATCAGCCGGAGAAATACGGCGGCCTCCTGTTTTCCCTGCTGATGCCCGGCAAAAGAACACCGGCAGGCCAGCAAATGCGGCCTGCCGGTGTTCTTTTTATGCCCTGGCGGCTTTATCTTGCCGTCACGGCGCGGAGAAGCCGTTCAAAAGCGGGAAGCCATTCCCGCTCGGCGGCGCTTCTGCCGGCCGTGGGAGAGACTGTCGGGGTGGTCGCGGAAGACGACGGGGGCGGCGCCGGCAGGGTTGTCGCGGGGGACTCCTCCGTCTGCTTGCTGTGCTCCTCTACCTGCAGACGGTTGTGAATTCCCGATTTATCAACACCGCGGATAGCCTCCGCACCGTAAATATCGGCTCTGTAATAGACGACCGCCTTCTCCGTTTCCTCCTGGTACCGCAGATACAGCTCATCGGCATTCCCGGCCCTGCCTGCGGCAGCGGCCAGCGCGGCAAAAACGGTTTCAACCTGCTCCCGCACATCGGTGTCGTCACCGCCCAGGGAGGAGAGGCGGATCTGCGCCGTCATCCTCAGAGGCGTTTCCTCATCGACACCTCGGAAAAAGTAGGCCCAACCATACTCCCCGTAAGACTCGTATACATGGATGTCGCCTGCCGCCCCGGAGGCCGCGACAGCCTCCTCCAGCTGACGGGTCAGCGTTTGACGGGCCTGATAGGATTTATCGGCATAATCCGACGCATTGGCTGCGACAGGCGCAATCAGCGAACCCAGCAGGGTCACAAAGGTGATGGCCACCACCATGAAGATGGACAGCCCGTCGTAGCGGAAACGTTCGCTTTTGAAGCGGACGGCATAGACCAGGATTTCCACTCCCAGACAGAGCAGCACGACTGGAGCCAGCAGAAGCAGCCTCCAGGCCTTGCCGCCCAGCACCAGAGCCAGGGGAACCAGAATTCCCAAAAGCACCAGAGTCACGCCCAGGGTAAAGGTGCCCACCCGGCGGGGAGGCTTCTGCATGGGGAAAGACGGCGGAACCGGCGCCGGGGGACGCGGGGAGGGAGGAACGGCGTCCACAATCGACTGGGTATCCTCAGGCTTATAGGTATGGATTTCCATCAGTTCTCCTCCTTTCCGGGGGCTTCCTCCGGGATGGTGTATTCGTCATAGGTTTTCGGCGCCGGCTCATCCCTTCGGGGCGCCCTGTCCCCGGTTATCAGCTTAATCCCCAGCGCGATGCAAATAACGGGTATAAGAAGGGAGGGCGCCACGTCGGTGATGCCCCGCAGCACGGCGTAGACCCCGTCGGGCAGCAGCCTGCCGATGGAATAATAGGAACCGCCGCTCAGGAGCAGCTTGAGGAAGAGCCAAATGGAGAAAATCACGATGCACCAGCCGATAATCAGATGCCGGCTGCCGAAAAGGCGGCCCAGAGTCTTGCTTCCCTTTCCCTTTTCCTCCAATGCGGACAAGCGGGAGGAAAACATCCATTCATCGGGCAGGGTCTGCAGCTCCTCCACACTCATATTGATCCGGTTGAGGGCGTCGAAGAAGCTGTAGAACCAGATGACCGGCAGAAGGAAAGTCAGGATCGCCAGATAAGTGAAGGCGGCCACGGCGATGATACCCGCAAACAGCAGCATCAGGGATATGCCCTTTTTCATCTGTCCCTGATACATCTGCCCCGCGCCGGGAATCAGGGACCACACCACGGTCCAAAACTTGTTTTTCGTCCGCTTCACCGGCGGCTGGACATAGACCGCCGCAGGACGGGGGGGCGTCTGAGGCGGCGCCTGATAGGGCGGCGGGGAGGGAGGCGTTCCCGGGACTCCCGCGGGAGGGGCGTAAGGGCTGTTATTGTCAAGACTCATGGCGCTCATCTCCTGTAAATAAAGCATTAAATTGATTGACTAACGTTTCAAAGCCGCCCGCAAAACCGGCGGAAAATTTCTCCCAGCCGCTCTCTCCCGGCGCTTTAGGGGGGGCCGAGGTTGTCTGCTCCTCTGTACGAAGGCTGATTCTGTCCATATAGGCCCGGGAGCTCTTGCCCAGAAATTCAAACACCCCGCTGAAAAAGAGCAGCATGGTCAGGCAGACGGCCACGGAAAGCTGGAGCACCCGCAACGCCGCGCGGCGGCGGGAAGTGGGCGGGGTGTGGAGCGGGGCGGCGGCTTCCTCCGCCACGGCGGCCAAAATCCGCTCGGACAGCTCCGGCGGCGCTTCCTCAGGCTCTGCGGCGGAGACGGCGGCGATATAGGCGTCCATGCAGGCCGGGCAGGCCTCCAGATGGCTGAGAAGGAGAACAGCATCCCTGTCTGACAGCGAACCTTCCGCCAGCAGCCCGATGGCCACAGCCGACAGATGGCCGCCGTCGAACCAGGCTGGATCCAGCGCCTTGGTTTCCGGACGGGACCGTTGTTTTTCTGTCATGGCAATTCCTCCTTCAGCAGGGTGCGTAGCTTTTCCCTGGCACGATGGCCCTGGGTCTGCACCGTTTTCAGCGGCCGGCCGAGCCGGCCGGCGATTTCCTCGTATGTTCTGTCCTCCAGGAAGCGGAGACGGGCCACCTCCCGATACGGCTCCGGGAGGGATTCGCAGGCGGCCTCCACCTCCCGGCGGGTTTCCTGCGCCTCCAGATCATCATAGGCAGAAGGGGCGGCAAAGCCGGCCAGCTCCTCCGGCCCGGCAGGCTCCGTGGTGGCATGGTAGGCGCTTTTCAGCCAGTCCTTGGCTTTGTTGGCGGCAATCCGGATGAGCCATGGCTTATAGTTGGTACCCTGGAATCGCCCGATGGCGCGGTAGGCGGTGAGGAAGGTCTCCTGGGTCAGGTTTTCCGCTTCCTGGTAGTCGTGCACCAGGCGGTAGCAAACGGTAAAAATCAACCGGGAATGCTCCCGGACGATCCGGGAAAAATCATTGTCGTCCGTTTTGGTTGTCTCATGC
>CAKTXU010000114.1 GCA_934630995.1 uncultured Eubacteriales bacterium | reverse complement strand
GCGCTCTTGGCCGCGCCTGGTCATTGTCTGCCGAGCTGGTGCGGACGCATCAAAAACAAACGGCAAGCAATTTCCGGTATTATGCTTTTGCGCTGTCGGGGGACGGCGTTTCCGGCGTCGGCCAGTCCGCGGGAAGGGACGGCGGCGCCGGCACCGGTTCGCCGGGGCGGAAGGGGGCTTCCGGCCGGCCGGGATGCCATTGATTGTCATGCATGGGATGATAACCGTACCACGGCTTGTGAAAAAATTTACAG
The DNA here is from genome assembly GCA_934630995.1 of uncultured Eubacteriales bacterium. GTDB lineage: Bacteria > Bacillota > Clostridia > Oscillospirales > Acutalibacteraceae > CAKTXU01. Next base: position 6,044 of record CAKTXU010000114.1, on the reverse strand, counting down.
GGGAACATGGGCGCATCTCCTTATTCAGTGGACGCCTTGGCTTGAGATACCCCCCGGTACAAGCCAAGGGCGGACGAAAAGCATTATTCACGGCCTCCCAGAATGTGCAGCAGGCGGCACGCGCTATAGGTGTAGGTGTATAAGGGACGGTCGTCGGCGTCGAAGGTGTGGGTGGAGACGGTGATATTCAGCGGGTCCGGACGCTCACCGGTCCCGGTAATCAACAGGGAATGGGACCAGACGCTGCCGTCGAAGCTGAGCTGGAGGATATCGCCAGGCTGGGCTTTATCCAGCGCCATTTCCTTGCCGAAGGGCCCCGGCCCCTTGTTGGCCGTCAGAAAATTGTAGAGATAGGGCACTCCCGACCAGGCGGCGCTCCGCCTTTGCGGAGAGATATAGAACCAGCCCAGATCCGGGGTGTAATTCATCACCGGCAGACCGGCATAAAGGCAATGGGAGATAAAATTGGTGCAGTCCCCGCCGATATCATCGAAATTGTAATACCGCGGATTGCGGGCAAAGGCCCATTGGTGGGCGTAAGCCACCGCTTTTTCCCGGCGGTAATTCATGGCCTGGAACCTCCTTGTCCCGTTTTTACCAGTATATGCGGGAAAGGGGACGGCGGTTTCCCAATTCTGTACGACGCTGTAAAAAAAGCGGCGTCCCGCGAACGACGCGGGACACCGCCGATATCAGCCGGCCTTTCCTACCGGAAGCAGCAGGAGCCCAGCTCCTTATATTTGATGGCCATGGCCCCCAGCACGTCCTTCAAGTCCGTCAGCGTGCGGATGCCGTAGATCCCCTCCACCGGCTCCTCCCCGGCGGAAGGATAGCGGATGAGGAGGTTCGCCTGGATTTCCTCAGGCGCGGAAGCCTGCGGGTGCACCTCGAAAACATAGCCGTTTCCCAGCTCGCGGAGGACAATCGGCTTTCCATCCCGCTTGGCCACTTCATAAGGTTCGCCCAAAGCCCGGCGTATCCTGCCGGCCACATCGGTGGTTTCCATACTATCGCCCTCCTTTGCCGATAGTTTACCACACTTTTGATGTGAATGAAATCCACGTTTCTTACAAATTATCCAAATAAAAACTGTAGATAGTTAAGTTTATCCGATTTTGAGCTGGAGGCGGAATTTATCGCTTATCATGGCGATGAATTCGGAGTTGGTGGGCTTGCCCCGCTCGTTGTGAATGGTATAGCCGAAATAGGAATTGAGAACCTCCACATCGCCCCGGTCCCAGGCTACCTCGATGGCGTGGCGGATGGCCCGCTCCACCCGGGAGGAGGTGGTATCGTGCCGCTTGGCGACGGCGGGATACAGCCGTTTGGTCACGGCGTTGATCATTTCCTCATCCTCGATGGACAGCAGGATGGCGTCCCGCACATAGGGATAGCCCTTGATGTGGGCGGGGACGCCGATTTGGTGGAGAATCTCGGTCACGCGGATTTCCAGGCTGCTCCCGCCTGCGGCTTTGCCGCCGCGCAGAGCCTGCAGATGACACTGACCCCGGAGGGAACGGATCCGCCGGGACAGCTCGGGCACGTCAAAGGGCTTGAGCAGGTAGTAATCCGCTCCGCCCTCCAGCGCCGCCTGTTCCAGGGCGGGCTTGTCGGTGTTGGACATGACGAGGATGAGCGGCATCCGGGAAAGATGGAGCTCCTGTATCCCTTTGATGACACCCAGAGCATCCATGCCCGGGAGGAAGAAGTCCATCATCACCACCTCGGGATGAAGACGGGATACGGTATCCACGATATGCCGCCCGTCCTTATTTATCGTCTGCACGTCCAGGGATTCCGCCCGCATAGCCGCGGCGCAGGAAAGGCCGAACGTCTCGCTGTTGTCTGCCAGTAGTACGCTGATTTTGTTTTCCATTGGAAGATGCCTCCTATAATTTCCAGAATTTGTCAACGAGCACTAGATTACCATATTCTGGATTATTTTGTCAAGTACTGGAAATCACTTTTTTGAAAAATAAGCAGAAAAAGATGGATATTTGTGAAATTGGCACAAACAAACGAGGGATAATTTGACGCATAAAGAATAAAGACAGGGGATTTCCGGAGGTGTGCCCTTCCTGTTGGAAGGAGGGAATACCAGTGGGTTTTGTGGTTTTGCCTGAGAAGGACGGCAGACCTCCATACAAGGACAGCCCCATAAAAAACCGCCGGCGGACCACAACTCATGGCCAGCCGGCGGTTTTTTCCAGTTCATTTGCCGTATTTTATGACGGAGATAGGGGTCTGTTTCGCTTTTCTCTGCGCCGTCTCCAAAGCCGGCGGCAGAGGGTTACCGTAAGGACGCCCAGGGCCGCGCCGCAGAAATCGACGGCCACGTCCCGCAGCTGGGGTCCTCTTCCGGGGACAAAGGACTGGTGGAACTCGTCCCCGGCGGCATAGAGCAGGCAGATGCCCAGGGGAAGAAGCACCCGGAACCGTTCCCGCAGCGGGTGGCCGGCAGCGGCCAGGGAGGTGAGGATACCCAACACCATGTACACGGTGAAATGGGCGCCCTTGCGGACAAAAAATTGCCAGGAATCCACCAGGGCGGCCCGCTCCGTCGCCTCCATCCCCCGATAGGGGGGATAGACAAGGGTCAGGACCGACTCGATGAGGCCGCCGCTCAGGGCGCCGGAGGAATCGCCCGTCTGGGAGGAGAATAAAAAGATGACGCCCATCCACAGAACGGCGCAGCCCCAGAGAATCCCCTGCCGGGTGTGGTTGCGGGACAGACGCATGAACGGCCTCCTTATACGTCGATTAAAAGCGCTGCTGCCGGTCAGTCTCCGGCCATGAGGGAACAAACCTGGTTGGTGAATTCCACCGGGTCGTCGATGCTCATTCCCTCGATGAGCATGGCCTGGGTATAGAGCAGCCGGGTATACGCCTGCAGCTTGTCCTTATCCTCCTCGTAGAGCTTGGTCAGCTTGGCGAAGATGGGATGGCTTTCATTAATTTCCAGCACCCTGTCGGCCTTGACCTTGTTGTCGGTGGGCATGGAATTGAGCACCTTTTCCATTTCCAGGGAGAGCTCGCCCTCGCTGGCCAGGCAGACCGGATGGGTTTTCAGCCGCTTGGACAGACGGACGGCCTTGACCTTGCCGTCCAGCGCCTCCCCCATGAAGGCGAACAGATCCTTGTTTTCCTCCGCCTGCTTTTCCTCGGCTTCCTTTTCCTCGGGGGTTTCCAGTCCCAGGTCGCCGCCGGAGATGGACTTGAACTCCTTGCCCTCGTACTCATGGAGCATTTTGATGGCGAATTCGTCCACGTCGTCGGTGAAATAGAGGATTTCATACCCCTTGTCGAGCACCGCTTCGGCCTGGGGCAGCTTCTCGATTTTTTCCGGGCTCTCGCCGCAGGCGTAGTAGAGGAATTTCTGATCCTCCTTCATCCGGCCCGCATATTCCTTGAGGGTGACCGGCTTTTTCTCAAAGGAGGAGACGAAGAGCAGCAGGTCCTTGATGGCGTCCTTGTTCCGTCCGTATTCATTGTAGACGCCGTATTTGAGCTGCAGGCCGAAATTTTTGAAGAACTTCTCATACCCTTCCCGATCGTTTTCCAGCATGGACTGGAGCTCGCTGCCGATTTTCTTTTCCAGCCGCCCGGCGATGATTTTCAGCTGGCGATCATGCTGCAGCATTTCCCGGGAGATATTCAGGGAGAGATCCTGGGAATCCACCAATCCCTTGACGAAGCTGAAATGATCGGGCAGCAGATCGGCGCACTTGTCCATGATGAGAACCCCGCTGGCGTAGAGCTGCAGGCCCTTTTCATATTCCCGGGTATAATAGTTGTAGGGCGCGCGGGCGGGGATGAAGAGCAGGGCGTTGTAGGTGGCCGCTCCCTCGGTGGCGGTGTGGATCACCCGGGCCGGATCCTCATAATCGTAGAATTTTTCCTTATAGAAGCCGTTGTAATCCTCGGGCGTCAGCTCGCTCTTGTTTTTGCGCCAGATGGGCACCATGCTGTTGATGGTTTCCACCTCGGTATAGGTTTCGTATTCCTTCCCCTCCTCGTCCTTGGGCCGGCTCTTCTCCACCTCCATTTTAATGGGGTAGCGGATGTAATCGGAATACTTTTTCACCAGCCCCTGCAGACGGTAGGACTCCAGAAACTCGTCGTAGTTTTCCTCCTCGGTGTTTTCCTTGATGCGCAGGGTGACGACGGTGCCCCGCTCCGCCTTGTCGCAGGGCTCGATGGTGTAACCCTCCGCCCCCCGGGACTGCCAGCACCAGGCTTCCTCCGCCCCGTAGGCCCGGCTCTCCACCGTCACGCAGTCGCTGACCATGAAGGCGGAGTAGAAGCCCACGCCGAACTGGCCGATAATGTCCACGTCCTCCCTGGCCTCGTTCTCCTTTTTAAAGTGCAGGGAGCCGCTCTTGGCGATGACGCCCAGATTGTTTTCCAGCTCCTCCTGGGTCATGCCGCAGCCGTTGTCGGTGATGGTCAGGGTGCGGCTTTCCTTGTCGACGCTCAGAAAGACGGCCAGGTCGTCCCGGCTGACGTCGGACAGGTGCTCGGTCAGGGCGCGGTAATACAGCTTGTCCATGGCGTCGCTGGCGTTGGAGATCAGCTCGCGGAGGAAGATTTCCTTGTGGGTGTAAATGGAGTTGATCATCAGGTCGAGCAGGCGCTTGGACTCGGCCTTGAACTGCTTGGTTCTCATGATGGCATTCCCTCTTCACTGTCAAGAATGTTTAGCACTCAGACAAATAGAGTGCTAACTCAAGTTCTACTATAGTACGAATAGCGGAACAAGTTGTTAAAAAATTGTAACGAACCGGGCGGCCCGGCGGAAAAGCGGCAAAACAAGGGAGCATAACCCAGCCGGCTCCGTGTTTCCCCGTTTACCCCTATGTTGCATCCGTTTGTTTACAGAGGGCATTCCAACTGACAGTCATACGGCTCCTCTTCAACGTGTTTTTGATGATATACTGTTGCTTCGACACAACCCAACGACTGATAAAAGGCCTGGCTCTCAACAGCCGAGTGCGCGGATATGTAGAGCTTTTCAGCCCCTTTTTTCTTTGCCCAGTCCTTTGCCGCAAGGAAAAGTGTTCTGCCAATCCCTTTATGCCTCATATCCTCGGATACATGAATACTTGACAGGTCCATATATTTCTGCTCATCCTCAAACATTTCCGGCTCCACCGAAGCGAAGCCCTTTAGCTTTCCGTCGACAAAGGCGGCATACACGAAACCGCCGGAAAGAATGGTGTTTTTCAGGCAGGAAAGTAAAATTTGATAGTCCTGTTCTGTCCAGTCGTCGACAAAAGGCGCCTCTTTGATGACCCATTCGCCGTTTTCTCTGCGCCGGCATTTGGTGACGATTTGATGCCGGATAAAGTCCTGAAACAGCGTTCGGCTGATTTCCTCCGCATGTAACGACCGATATTCAAGCATAGGCCATAGTCTCCTCGTCTGCCGATTTGTTTCTATCATCTTAGCATACTTGAAACGTCCATGGCAAGGGCGATTGGCGGAAGCGCCGCCGGCGATTATCGGAAAGGACGCCTATTTTCCCTTTACGGCATTCCTTTTTTGGGGTATACTGATAAGATACGGAACAAAAGGAGCGGATGCCCCGTGGCCCTGTATTCCCTCAAAAAAATCAGCAATGAGGCGTCCAGCCGCCGCACCTATCTGCGGGGCGTGGAATGCTATAACGCGGGCAAGGTCCACGCAGTCCATCGGGAGAGCGGGGAATACTACCCCGAATATCTGACCGCCGAGGTGGAAAACGACGGGCGGGACGGCGAATACCATGTGGAAATCGGCTTCGACGCCCAAGGGGAGGCAGACTACTACGAATGCGGCTGCCCCGACTCCCGCGAGACGGAGGGAGCCTGCAAGCATGTCGTGGCCCTGATGGTGCACAAATATTACACCGACATGGTGGCGGGGATGACCACGGCGGGCAAGCTGCTGGAGGAGAGCAGGCTGGCCGCCGCCCGGACAGACGAGGCCGCCCGGCGGATGATTGACCGCTATGTCTCCCGGGAGGCGGTGCAGATGGTGGCCGCCACCACCGGCGCGGAGGAGAA
>CAKTXU010000113.1 GCA_934630995.1 uncultured Eubacteriales bacterium | reverse complement strand
GTCAGCTCCCCGTATGGTCGGGGGGTATCGAGCTGCTGGCGGACGATCTGCGGGATATCCTGCACCGGGGCCAAGCCGCCATCGTGCTGGCCGGAGCGGAGGAAAAAACCGCCCAGACCCTGGCGGAGGATCTGGTAAAGCTGGAGCTGCCCGCCCTCTACGCCCCCGCCCCCGAGGCGCCGGTCAAAGGCCGGATTCTGGTGATGCAGGGGGGGCTGTCCGCCGGCTTTGAATTTCCCGACGCGGCGCTTTCGGTGATCACCCACGGGCGGGTATCCGGCGCCCGGCACAAGGTCCGCCGGGCAAAGCGGAACAAGGGGGCGGAAATCCACAGTCTGTCCGAGCTGACCCCCGGGGATTACATCGTCCACGCCGCCCACGGCATCGGCCTGTACCAGGGCATCCATCAGCTGGAAATCCAGGGGGTGGTCAAGGATTACATCAAACTGCAATACGACAAGGGGGACACCCTGTATGTCCCCGTGACACAGTTGGATCTTGTCTCCAAATACATCGGCACCAAGGATGAGATCAAGGTCAAGCTCCACCGTTTGGGCGGCCAGGAATGGCAGAAGACCAAGAGCCGGGTCCGGGCGGCGGTCAAGGACATCGCCAAGGAGCTCATCGCCCTGTATTCCAAACGGATGGCCACCCCCGGCTTCGCCTTTGAGCCGGACGGGGAATGGCAATACGACTTCGAACGCCGGTTTGAATATGAGGAAACCGAGGATCAGCTCCGTTGTATTGAGGAAATCAAGGCCGACATGGAGCGCCCAATCCCCATGGACCGGCTCCTGTGCGGAGACGTGGGCTTCGGCAAAACCGAGGTGGCGCTGCGGGCGGCCTTCAAATGCGTCACCCAGGGCAAGCAGTGTGTCCTGCTGGTGCCCACCACCATCCTCGCCTTTCAGCATTACAACACCCTGGTCAAACGCTTTGAGGGCTTTCCCGTACAAATCGAGATGCTCTCCCGCTTCCGCACCTCCAAGCAGCAGGAGGAGATTCTCCGCCGGGTGCGCCTGGGGGAAATCGACATCCTGGTGGGTACCCACCGGATGCTGTCCAAGGATGTGAGATTCAAGGATCTGGGCCTGTTTATCGTGGACGAGGAGCAGCGCTTCGGCGTCGCTCAGAAGGAACGGATCAAGGAGCTGGCCCCAAATATCGATGTGCTCACCCTCTCTGCCACCCCCATCCCCCGGACGCTGAACATGGCGATGAGCGGCATCCGGGATATGTCGGTCATCGAGGAAGCCCCGCAGGACCGGCGGCCGGTACAGACCTATGTCCTAGAGCACGACAACGGCATTGTCACCGACGCCATCAAGCGGGAGCTCCGCCGGGGCGGACAGGTGTATTATCTCCACAACCGGGTGGAAACCATCGAGCGCTGCGCCGCCGGCATTCAAATGCGGATTCCCGAAGCCAGGGTAGGCTTCGCCCACGGCAAGATGACGGAGGAGCAGCTTTCCGACATCTGGCGGCAGGTGCTCGAGCATGAAATCGACATTCTGGTGTGCACCACCATCATCGAAACCGGGGTGGATATCCCCAACGTCAACACCCTTGTCATTGAAAACGCCGACCGCTACGGCCTGTCCCAGCTCCACCAGCTGCGGGGCCGGGTGGGGCGTTCCTCACGCCGGGCCTTCGCCTATCTCACCTTCGTTCGGGGCAAGGTGCTCACCGATGTGGCTTCCAAACGGCTGGAGGCTATCCGGGAATTCACCGAGTTCGGCGCGGGCTTCAAAATCGCCATGCGGGATATGGAAATCCGCGGCGCGGGCAATCTGCTGGGGGCCCAGCAGCACGGCCATATGGAGGCGGTGGGCTACGAGATGTACCTGCGCCTGCTGTCCGAGGCAGTGGACGAGGAGAGGGGCGTGTCCAAAGGGGAGCGGGAGGCGGAATGCCTCATCGACCTGCAGGTTTCGGCCCATATTCCGGAAAGCTATATCGTCTCCAACGCGCAGCGCCTGGACGTTTACCGCAGGATTGCGGATATCCGCACCCACGAGGATTCCCTGGACGTGTACGACGAGCTCATCGACCGGTTCGGGGAGCCGCCGGAGGCGGTGCAGGGCCTCATCGATGTGGCCCTGCTGCGCAACATGGCCGCCGGCGTGGGGATCTACGAGGTCAAGCAGCAGCAGGACAGCCTGCTGCTCTATCAGCGGAAGCTGGATATGCAGGTGGGCTCCCGGATGTCCGCCGCTCTCAAGGGCCGGGTGATGATATCCGCCGGAGCCAAGCCCTATTTCGCCGTCAAGATAAAGCAGGGGCTCACCCCCTTGGATACCCTGCGGGAGGCCCTGGAGGCCGCTATACCCGAGGAGATGAAAGCGGAGCTTTGAGAAAACGGCCGCGAATGCAGCATCGTGCATTCGCGGCTTCCTCACATTTACCTGTCCAGCGCCGACAGCAGAGCGGTCACGGCCCGCTCCTCCCTCTCCGCTCCCTCAGCCAGCCGGGACAGCATCCGTCCGGCGATAGCAGGGGAGGGGCAGACACTGTTTTTGACGGCCAGCCGGAACAGAATGGCAAAATCGTCGATGACCTGCGCATAGGCCGCGTCCAGTGCGGAATCGGCCACGTACCCCTCCTCCCGCAGATAGGCTAGGCGCAGCCCCATGCATTTCTTGTGCTCCCAGAGAAGACGGAAGCAGCCAAGAGGGATATCAGACAGACCGGACCGGATATCCTCCTCCAGCGCCTCATAGACAGCCAATCCGAAGGGCGCGCCGGACCGAGCGCAGTCATAGCTCCCGGCGGAGCGCAGGAAATCCCCCAGCTCCCGGCGCAGCCTGTCCCCATCGAAAACGAAGGGGTAGCCCTCCCTGACCTTGAGAAAATGGAGCCAGTTGTCCGTCTCCAGGGTCAACAAGCCTTGATAAAAATCCGTGGAGGAAATCTCATATTCTCCGTACCGCCCGTTTTTGTCATATCCGGCCCCAATGAAAATATCTCTCTCCTCGTCAAAGCCGTATAAAAAGATATCGTGATTATGGTAATAGGCCAGGTAGGAGTGCCGGTTGGGCTGGTAGCGGGCGTTGAACAGGCTGTTCACATAATAACCGGCGGCGAGCATATGCCGGGCAAGCGCGGTCAGATGCGCCTGGGAGCAAAGCATTTCCTTGCTCTGATACCCGATGCGGTTGCGCTCGAAATAAGCCATTTCAGTGTACCAGGTTTCCCGGGCCACATCCAGGCGGTGAACATCCTCCCTGTCGTAATAGATATTGCCGTACCGCGAAAAAAAGTCATGCCGGTAGGACGGCTCAAGGAACAGGATGCCGAAGGGGAAGGCATGGTATTGATAGGCGACAATAGGGGGATCCAACCGGAAAGGCAGTCTCAGCAACATATATATCACCTAAAAATATAATTATATTTTCAGGATACCATGTCGGCCCGGGAAAGTCAACCGCTCTCAATGGTTGACTTTCCCGGGCTGCGCCTCTTGGTTCTATCATCCCTCTGGGGCAGGGTACCGTCCATAGTCCTCCACAGCCTGCCAGTAGGCTTCCAAATGGGCGGGCGGATAGGGCATGCCCTGATCGGGCGTACAAAAATAGCCGCCCCGGCGCCCGGCAATCCGGATAGCCTCCCGCACCGCCTCCCGGATGCGGGAGTCCGGCCCCTCCATGAGGAGGCCGCTGGATATCCCGCCCATCAGCGCCAGCCGGCCGTCGGCCTTATCCACAATGGTCTGCAGGCTGTTGGCCGTGGCCTGCACCGGATTGAGGCAGTCTATCCCCAGCTCGATAAACAAATCTATCAGGGGCTCCACATGCCCGCAGGAATGAAAATTGATGAGCACGCCGTTTTCCTTATAAAGCGAAAACAGCCGCCGGTATTCGGGCACCAGGAATTCCCGGATTGTCGCCGGACTCAGCAACAGGGAGGTCTGGGTACCCAAATCGTCACTGCACCCCACCAGCTCCACTCCCGCCCGCAGATAATGCCGGGCAATTCCCAACTGAAAATCCATGATGCCGTGCAGCACCTCCCGGACAAAGGCCGGTTCGGTGTAAAAATACGTCATCAGGTTTTCCATTCCCACCAGCATGTAGGCCTTTTCCCATAGGGTATCCCGGTGAGAGCCGGTCAAAAAGGTATCGGGATCGTGCGGCGCCTCAGTCCGCCGGTAAACCTGTTCTATCAGCCTTTCATCGTTCGGATCCGGCCAGCGGTAGTCGGCCAGGGCGGCGGGCTCCGCCAGTGGGTTCCATACCGGCAGCCCCATAACCTGCGGCTGTTCCTTGTGCCAGCCCACACCCCAGATATCGCTCCACCGGGAGCCCACAGGTCTGTCGTCGCCCCCACCGTCCCAGCTCTCATGGTTGGCGCCGTAATAGGCGATGGAATATTCAGGCAGGCCCGTCATCACCCATTCCGGGTGATCAAACGTCAGAATCCGGCGGGCGTTTTCCCGCTTGCTCATTCGGTTATTCAAGTTTTCCGTCTCCCCTCTTGTTTTGCCTTCCCCCTCATGATATACTGTGGATACCGCCGCATTCTAGTAGAAATCAGGCGATAATTATGCAATTTCCGTCAAATGCAGTCCCCATCGTTCCCTGTGAGCTCGATATGGATCCGTCCTATCCCATTACCACTCCGGCCAGGGACGGACAACAGATCTCCGACCGCCCCCTGGCCTGGCTGCACCATCACGACAGCCTGGAGCTGGGGATGTGTATGGAGGGCAGCGGTGTTTTTATGGTGGATGGGGAGCTTTTTCCCTATGAAGAGGGCAGCGCTGTCCTGGTGCCGGGCGAGGCGGTTCACAATGTCCAGAGCGCGCCGGGCGGCGGCAGCCTCTGGCGGTTTGTAAATTTTCTGCCGGCAGAGCTGCTTCCCGGGGAGCTTTTCGAGGGGCTGGAGCATTTTCTGCGGGGCGAGGGACGGCCCATGGTTTCGCGGGAAGGGACATTTCCACGCCTGGTGGGGGAGATTATCGACCTGCAGCTGCAACGCCCGCCGGGATATCGGGACTGTGTGCGGGGGCTGGTCAAGAGCGTGCTGTCCCTGGCTGCCGCCCGATCGGCGGAATCGCACATGGCAGGATCGCCCCCAGCGGGACGGGATTGCCTGGCGGCCGTGCAAATCATGATGGCGCACTACGATGAGCCTTGGACCGTCCCGGAGCTGGCCGTCCGCTGTGCGGTCCGCGCAGCCACTCTCCGCCGGGCCTTCCGGGCAATGGGATACGGTTCCCCCGCCGATTACCTCACCCGGCTGCGGGTGCGCATGGCGGCGCTCCTGCTGCTGCGGGACGATTGCTCGGTGCTGGACGCCGCCGAGCGGTGCGGTTTCGGTTCCGTCACCAGCCTGGAACGGCACTTTCGCCGGGTGATGGGGGTCACTCCCCGGGAATGGCGGCGGCAGCACCACTGACAGAGCGAGGGCAGACAGCCCCGGTATTGGATTTCCCTTAAAAACCCGCTTACGGGCCATGAATTATGGACCGTAAGCGGGTTTTTTCCAGTCTGTTTAGATACTTTTTGTGCGCCTGCTCCTTTTCCTATACGTATTTAGCAGGGACGCTTCCCAATAACCTCGAGTGTCTTATCAACCAGCGTTTCCACCGTGACCAGATTATAGCCGTCAAGACCGGTCTGCAGCTTTTCTCCATAGGGGGCCGTCCATTCCTTGGGAATCCGGGAAGCCCCGCAAATCATGCCCACGACAGAGCCCACCGTCGCACCGTTGCAGTCGGTGTCGAAGCCGGGCTGGACCGCCAGACAGAGAGATTTACCGAAATCCTTTTCTCCGTACAGCAGGGCGGCGGCCACCAGCATGGCGTTGGAATTGGTGTGGCACCAGCCGTGCTGATTGCTCTCCTCATACGCCTGATGCACCGTCTCCACCACATCGTCCCAGGAGGCGCCTTCGGCATGAAGCCGCAGCACCTGCTCCACATCCCGGCGCAGACGGCATTTCTCCGGCACCTCCTCCAGCCCCGCGCGAATGATGACATTCATCTCATCGCTTGCCGCGGCGGCGGCTATCATGGCGGCTGCCCACATCTCCCCATAGATGCCGTTTTTCACATGGGAGACGGAGGCATCCCGCCAGGCCAGCTCCGCCGCCCTGCGGGGATCGCCGGGATTGACATAGCCGAAAAAGTCCCCCCGTATCTGGGCCCCGATCCATTCCCGGTAAGGATTGTTGTAAAGGGCGGTCTCAGGCGCTGTCATGCCCATGGCCGCGTTGCGGTAGGCGACCCGCTCGGCGGTGCAGCGTCCCAGATAGGGGAACCATTGCAGCCAGCCTTCCAGCACGTCGTCGGGGCGGAAGTCCCAGCCGT
>CAKTXU010000112.1 GCA_934630995.1 uncultured Eubacteriales bacterium | reverse complement strand
CCGATTCCCTCCCGGAGCGTTTCGTGGGCGTAATCCCGCACGTTCCGGCCGTCAACCAGCACGGCGCCTTCCGTGACGTCGTATAGCCTGGGGATCAGATTGACCAGGGAGGATTTGGCCGATCCGGTGGCTCCCACCACAGCGATGACCTCACCGGGGCGTGCGGTGAAGGTGATGTTATGGAGCACATCGTCCGCGGCGTCCGCCGTGTAGCGGAAGCTCACGTGACGGAATTCCACCAGACCGCTGTTCACAGGACGGCGATCGGCGTCCTGCCCGTCGGCAATATCCGGTTCCTCGGAAAGCACCTCCTTAATACGCTCAGAGGAGGCTTTGGCCCGGGAAAACATCATAATGGTCATAGAGAGCATCATCAAAGACATGAGAATATGCATGATATAGGTGCTGTAGGACATCAGAGCCCCCACCTGCATCTCCCCGGCCACGACCTGCTGACCGCCGAACCAAAGCACGCCGATGGTGGTCAGATTCATCACCAGCATCATAGCGGGCATGACGGTGACCATCAGCCCCGACGCCTTGACGGTAATATTGAATAGATTTTCGGCGGAAAGATCGAACCGCTTGCGCTCATGATCCTCCCGGACAAAGGATTTGATGACCCGGATATTGGAAACCGTCTCCTGTATGCGGCGATTGAGCCCGTCAATAGCGCGCTGCATCTTCTCGAAATAGGGCAGGCCCTTTTTGACCACCACCAGAATAATCACAAAAATGACAGGGATGGCGAAAGCGGTCAGCAAAGCCAGGCGGGCGTTTATCAGGATGGCGCTGACCAGCGCGCCTGTCAGCATGACGCCGGTGCGGGTGAACATCCGCAGGCTGCTCATCAGGGTATTCTGCAGGTTTGTGACATCGTTGGTGAGCCGGGTGACCAGGGAGGCGGAGGAGAAGCGATCACTATTGGAGAAGGAATACGCCTGTACCCGGTGATAGAGCGCCCGGCGCAGGGAAGCGCCAAAGCGGAAGGTACCCTCCGCGGTGAAGAAGACGCCGCCGATACCAAGGGCGATGGCCAGCAGTGCCAGCAGAATCATGACGCCTCCGGTCTGCAGAATGATTTCCATCCTCTGTGCGTCGGTGATACCCACGCCGTTGATACCGTCGTCCACAATTTTTGCCATCAGGGCCGGCTGGATGATTTCCAGAATACCGTCGAAGGTCACCACCAGCGGGCCCGCCAAAAGCCACCATAAATGCGGCTTGACATAGGGCCAGTAGGAGATTTTTTTCAGACTCTTTGCGGTCTTCATTTTTCCGCAGCCTCCTCTTCTTCCTCAAGCAGCTTTTTGGGGAAGAGGGAGCGCGCCTTGTCTAGCTTCTCCATCATATGACCGCAAAGCCGATGCAGCTGCTCCAGATCCTCTCGGCTGAAATCCTCATAAAGCACGGCGATGATAATATCCCGCGCCTTACGGCATTCAGTATCCAGCCGGCGTCCCTTTTCGGTCAGCCACAGCCGGTGGAGCCGGGCGTCCTGCTTATCCACCTCGCGGCGGACCAGGCCTTCCGTTTCCATCCGGCGCAGGGAAATGGCCGCCGACGCCGGAGTGATATGCATGCGGCGGGCCAGTTCTTTCTGGGTCAGACCGGGATTTTCCGCGATATGAAACATCATAGGGGGCTGGCCGTTGAATAGGCCATGGCTTTGAAAATACTGTTTCATGGTGTTGTGGTGAGCCCGCATGAGATCATGCAGTTCCTTATCCACTTGTTCAGGGGTACACATAGCGCCGCCTCCATCAAATAGATATACGTTTAACTAAATGGAAGTATAACAAATAGTTATACGTATATCAATATGCGCTTTTCACAAAGATGGAGGAAAATTTCGGGAAATATGTTGTGCGGAAGAGGTTGCAAAAGCGGCTGGAATAGGATACACTAAAAGCAGAAAATTCGCGGACAGGATGGGATAATTTTGGAGATTCGGTCTGAGGAAATCACTTTTCTAAGTGTCGATGGAAAGACGACCGTTTATGCATCCTTGTGGCGGCCTGAGGGCGCTCCTAAGGCGGTGCTGCAAATCTGCCACGGCATGGTGGAGCATATCGGCCGGTATGAACGGCTGGCGCAGGATTTGTGCACCTGCGGTTTCATCGTCTGCGGGGACGATCATCTGGGACATGGAAGAACGGCGGGAAAGCCGGAAAATCTCGGGTATTTCGGGGATAAGGACGGCTGGAAGCATCTGGCGGAGGACGAACACCGGATGCGGGAGGAGATGCGGCGCCGGTATCCGGATTTGCCGTATTTTCTGCTGGGACACAGCATGGGTTCCTTCATTACCCGGCGGTATGTGACGCTGCACGGGGAGGGGCTGCAGGGATATATCTGCTGCGGAACCTCCGGTCCGGTGCCCTTCACCCGCTTCGGTATTCTGCTTGCCAGCCTCATTTCCGCGGTGCGGGGTGGGCGGCGGACAGGAAAACTTCTTAACAAAATGGCTTTCAAGGATTATAACAGCCGTTACGGCGAGGTGGTGACCGGACATGAATGGCTGTCCCGGGATCCGGAATCTTACGCCGGAGTGGATGACAATCCATACACCAATTTTGTGTTTACCAATGCCGGATTCCGGGATTTGTTCAGCCTTTTGAACAGCGTTACCGGCAAAAAATGGAGCGAAAAGCTTCCGAGAGACCTGCCCATGCTTTTTTTATCCGGGGATATGGACCCGGTGGGGCAGTTTGGAAAAGGGGTTCGGAAGGTCTTCCGGCTGGTGGAGGAGGCGGGGGTGAAGGATGCCACCCTCAAGCTGTATCCGGGAGCGCGGCATGAACTGCACAATGAAATAAACCGGGAGGAGTTTGTGAAGGATATCGTCGGCTGGATGGAAGCCCATATGGGGTGATAAAAACCACCGTCTGCAGGATACGCAGACGGTGGTTTTTATTTTATATGTTATTCAGTAAATAGTAGCCCAGGTTGAGGTAGGAGGCGAACAGGGTCCACAGCAGATAGGGAACCATCAACCAGTAAGCGGATTTGCGCATATAACGGAAGCCAGCCATAGTCAGGGTGATAAGAGCGACGAGGAGGAGCAGCCAGAAGAAGGAAAATAGCCGCCATTGCATCCGGAAAAAGAAGAAGGGCCACAGGGCGTTGACAGCCAGCTGGAGCAGGTAGAGCCGCAGCACCGCGCTCATGTCCACATCGCCGCTGTTCCAGACCAGATAAGCCGCGATGCCCATCAGCAGATAGAGTGCCGACCAAACAATAGGAAAGATGATTGCCGGCGGTGTCAGAGGCGGGGCGGCAAGTCCCCTAAAGCCGCCGAAGCCTCCCAGCAGGGAGCCGACGGCGGCAAAGGCAAAGGTCAGGGCGACATAAAACAGGAAGGCTTTCCATTGAAAATGACGCTTTTTTATTAAGGCGGCGATCATACGCTCACTCTCCCGCACTTGTGTTCTTACCGTATAGTATGCCCGCGGGTGCGGGTTTCAGACCTGCCGCCTGTTTTACATAATTGGAAGTTTCGTACATATCCTATACGGGAAAGTACCGTCGCTACATGAGGACGGATTCTTTTTGCTTTTAAATGAAGTTATGATGGAAAGTGGCGTTGCGAATGCAAGAACGATTACCCCGCGGCGCGGGAATCCTGCTGCCTGTCAGCAGTCTGCCGTCACCCTACGGCATCGGCACGCTGGGAAGAGACGCCCGCGCTTTTATCGATTATCTCAAGCTGGCGGGACAGCGCTATTGGCAGGTGCTGCCGGTGGGACCCACCAGCTATGGAGACAGTCCTTATCAATCCTTCTCCGCTTTTGCGGGCAATCCGTATTTTATCGATCTGGAGCTGCTGCTGCGGCAGGGATTGCTGCGGGAGAATGAACTCGAGGAGATAGGGATCCCCGTCGATTCGTCGTGTGTGGATTATGAGGCGCTGTATCTGACCCGTTTGCCGCTGCTGCGGCGGGCCTATGTACGCTTTCGGCCCGAGGAGGGCGGCTATGCCTCCTTCTGCTGGAAGAACCGCCACTGGATAGAGGATTATGCCCTCTTCATGGCGTTGAAGGGGGAGAACGGGGGACGGGAATGGCTGCGATGGGAGGAGCCGCTCCGGCATCGGAAAAGGCACGCCATGGAAGAGGCGCGCCGCCGTCTGGCCGACGATATAGGCTTTTGGAAATTCTGCCAATATCAGTTTTACCGGCAATGGCGGGATTTGCGTCATTATGCTGCGTCTCAAGGAATACGGATCATCGGCGACATGCCTCTCTATGTAGCCCAGGACAGCGCTGACGTATGGTCCCATCCCGAGCTGTTCGAGCTGGGCGGGAACGGACATCCTCTCCGGGTGGCGGGCGTACCGCCCGATCTGTTTTCCAAAACCGGGCAGCGGTGGGGAAACCCGCTGTACGATTGGAAGCGGCTAGAGGAAACGGCGTTTGATTGGTGGCGCCGCCGGATGGAGATGAACGCTTCCCGCTTCGACGTCACCCGCATCGATCATTTTATCGGCATTGCCCGGTATTACGCCATTCCTGCCTCCTGTGAGACGGCTGTGGAGGGACGATGGATAAAGGGGCCGGGAAGGAAGCTGACTTCTGTGCTGGACGAGGCGGCGGGGGACAGCCGGATCCTCGCGGAGGACTTGGGGGTGCTGCATCCCGCGGTCAAACAGCTGCTGGAGCGATGCGGTTATCCGGGGATGAAGGTCTTGCTTTTCGCCTTTGACGGCGGACTGGATAACGACCATCTACCCCACCGCTATAAACGCAATCAGGCGGTTTACGGCGGAACCCACGACAACGAAACCATCGCCGGCTATTGTGCCCGCCGTACCGACGAGGAACTGCGGTTTTTGATGGAATATCTCGGCGTGCACGGACGGGAGGACATCCCCCGGGCCATGCTTCGCGCGGCCTATGCCAGCGTGGCGGATTTGGCGGTCTTTCAGGCACAGGATCTGCTGGAGCTGGACAACACCGCCCGGATGAACGAGCCCTCCACTCTGGGCGGCAACTGGCGGTGGCGGCTGCTGCCCGGTCAACTGACGGAGGAGCTGGCGCAGCGTCTGCGGAAGCTGGCTGTGCTGTATGAACGATGATGGGGAAAGGACAGGGATGGTCATGACAAGTTTACAGGAGCATATCGATCGGATTCTGGAGGAGGATTATCATCAAACGGTGGAAACGGCATCCACCGTACAGCTATATCAGGCGGTGTCGCGGGCGGCTATGAGCCGGCTGGCAGGCAGTCGGCCTTCACTCGCCGCGGGAAAGCGTGTCGGGTATTTTTCGGCGGAATTTCTGATGGGGCGGATGATTTACGCCAATCTTCTCAATATGGGACTTTTGAAGGAGACGGACGCCCTGCTCGCCTCTCGCGGGGTGGATATCGGCGTCTTTGAGGAAATCGAGGATGCGGCGCTGGGGAACGGCGGTCTGGGAAGGCTTGCAGCCTGCTTCCTGGATTCCGCCGCCACCCAGGGAATTCCCCTGGATGGCTATGGTATCCGCTACCGTTACGGCCTGTTCAAGCAGACCTTTGAAAACGGCTTTCAACAGGAGAGCGCCGACGACTGGACACGGTTCGGTGACCCCTGGTCTGTTCGCCGTGAAGAAGAGGCGGTGCAGGTTTCCTTTCGCGGGGAGACAGTCAAGGCCGTGCCATACGATATGCCGGTGATAGGATATGGCGGGCAGATGGTGAACAATCTGCGGCTCTGGCAGGCGGAGCCTTTGAAACCCTTCGATTTTCAGCTGTTCAATGCCCAAAAATATGCCGCCGCCGTCCGAGAACGGGACAATGCGGAAACTATCAGCAGCGTGCTCTATCCCAACGACGACACCGACAGGGGAAAGCGGCTGCGGCTTAAGCAGCAGTATTTCTTCTCCAGCGCCTCTCTGCAGGATATCCTGCGCAGCTATCGCAAAACGGGGGAGGATATCGCGTGCCTGGCCGACAGGGTGGCCATCCAGCTCAACGACACCCATCCCACCGTATCCATCCCCGAACTTATCCGCCTTCTCTGTGAACAGGAGGGGATGCCCTTCGGCCAGGCTATGGAAACGGCCCGGGCCGTCTTCGCCTACACCAACCACACCATCATGCCCGAGGCCCTGGAAAAATGGAGCGCGAGCCTGTTCCGTTTTGTTTTGCCCAAGGTGTACCCCTATATTCTCCGCATCGACGAGGCACTCACGAAGGAACTGACGGCGGCCGGGATCGAA
Source organism: uncultured Eubacteriales bacterium (assembly GCA_934630995.1). GTDB lineage: Bacteria > Bacillota > Clostridia > Oscillospirales > Acutalibacteraceae > CAKTXU01. Next base: position 107 of record CAKTXU010000112.1, on the reverse strand, counting down.
GGAGAGGCACAGCGTGCCTACCGTATCGTGGACGGGGATATCATCCACATGGCGCGTCTGGCCATCTTCGCCACCCACTCCACAAACGGGGTGGCCCGGCTGCACAC
>CAKTXU010000111.1 GCA_934630995.1 uncultured Eubacteriales bacterium | reverse complement strand
GTTTGAGACCCCCTTTTATCAGGAGATTGTCCGGCATGGCCGGGCCCTGATAGCCGCGGGGATAAAGCCCGATTCCGTGACCCTGCTGGAGGGGATGCGCCCGGAGGAAAAGGCCGAGGTTGTCCGCTGCGCCCAGCTGGTGCCCAGCATTCCGGGGTTCCCCGGCTATGTGCGCCAGCTCAGGCAGGAATGGCGGCAGCGGCGGATTCTGGAGGGGCTGACCGCCCTGCAAATCGCGGGAGGCGACGCCGACGATATGACCGAGGGCCTGCGGGCCTTGGTGGCCGAGCAGGACGGCATCCTCGCCGCCGAACGGCGGGAGGTGGGCCAGTCCCTGTCCGACGCCTACGCGGATTTTTACAGCGACCTGTACGGCAAGGATGTGCGGTATCTCAGCGGCTACCGGGCGCTGGACGATTGCCTGGGCGGGCTGCTGCCGGGCACGGTGTTCGTGCTGGCGGCCAGGAGCGGCCACGGCAAGACGGATTTCGCCCTGTCCCTGATGCTGCGGTACGCCGCGGCCGGGCTGCGGGTGCTGTATTACACCATGGAGATGAGCAAAAAGCAGATGATGGTGCGGGTGGCGGCCAAGCTCACCGGCATCAACAACGCCCGCATCCGGGACAAGCGGCTGAACGAGGAGGAAAAATCCCTGATATCCCGGGCCTTCGGGCTGATAAAGGGGCGGGACGTCATCCGCATGGCGGAGGAACGGCCCAATCTGGAGGCGCTGCGGGAGAATATCCGGGCGTACCGGCCCGCGGTGGTCTTTCTCGACCACCTGTCCCTGATGCGGATGGTCCGGCGGAAAACCCGGGTGGAGGAGGTGGCCGAAACCACCCGGGCCATCAAGGCCCTGGCCATGGAGACGGGAACCGCCGTGGTAGAGCTGGTGCAGATGAACCGGGAGGTGGAGAAGCGGGCCGTCAAACGGCCGCTCCTGTCCGACCTGAAGGAGTCGGGCACCATCGAGGAGGACGCCGATTATGTGATGTTTCTCCAGGCGCGCAAGGGGGATTCGCCCCTGCGGGGGGACGACGCCTATAAAGCCGTGGGGTATATCGAGAAAAACCGCCACGGCGGCACCGGCGCCGTCGAATTCGACTGGCAGCCCCAGTACAGCCGGTTCCAGGCCACTTCGTCCGCTTAATGCAAGGGTTGACGCCACGCTTTTAACTTTAGCTGGATTTTTGGAGTCACCCAATGCTCCCACTTCATCAGGGTAAAACGCGGAGCGTTTTACGGGGGTTGACGCCACGTTCTTATCTCTAGCTGAATTTTTGGAGTCAACCATTACCCCCACTGAATTGGAACGGCTTCTCACTCAATTTGGGAAAACGGCTTTAGCCGTTTTCGTGGGCGGCCGGTAGAGAGTCGGACGCGCACAGGCTGAGAGGCCGCCTGGCGGCCCCTGGACCCCAAGGGGATGCCGACACCCTGCATACCAAGCATTCTGTGTAAAAGCTTGATTACTGCTTCCGTCAATGACACGACACGCAGGAAACTGAAAGACAGCAGAGAGTGAGCGGGTTTCCAAAGGGCCGCTGGCCCTTTGGTCGTCTGTGGGGGTGGGCCCGGGGAGGGACCCATCGAAAGGGTCCCTCCCGGCGCGTCTTTCCCCCCTTTCTTCGCGTCAAGAAAGGGGGGGCCTGCGCGGCCTGAGCGCTGGTAAATCTTGTTATTTGTAGTTCATAAGACCAGCGATGAGAGACATGAGGACGTTTCTAATTAGTACCGCTTTGCTAATCTCTTTTTAGAACGCCGCTTTGCCGCTGGATTCCTTGCCGGTTGAATTAAGATAGAACACCAAAGAAATCAGGCCGCAAGGCGGCCTCGCAGTATGTGATTGTTGAAGCTCCGGGAGGCCGCCCAAATACAGTGGAGAAATCCCGCGGGCGAACGCGGTTCGCCCCTACTTGGCATCAGCCCTGACAAGGAGGAAATCCATCATGCTGTCGATACCTATCTTAACAGGCATCCTCATTCTGGCCGCGGCGGCGGTCCTGTCCGGCGGCCTGGGGCTGCTCTGCGGCCGCTGCCTGCGGGCCGCGGGAGCCGCAGAGCCGGTGCGGCGGGAATGCGCCACCTGTGAGCACGGGCGGTTCGGAATGCGGGACAATACGGCGCGGTGCGGCTTTTGCGTGCGGGAAAAGGACGCGCCCGGCTGGGAAAGGCGGCAATGACGCCCGGACGCCCCAAAAGAAAAAACCGCCCCGGTGAAGGGGCGGTCAAATCGCGGGCGATCAATCAGGCGGCGCGGACATTGACGGCGCGCAGCTTGCGGGAATCCTTGGGGTCCGTCTCCGTGTCGTAGGAAACCTTCTGCCCCTCGGCCAGGCTCTTGAAGCCGTCGCCGACGATGGAGGAGAAATGGACGAACACATCGCCGCTCCCGTCGTCGTTGGAGATGAAGCCGAAGCCCTTGGACTCGTTAAACCATTTGACAGTACCGTTATTCATAAACCAGTACCTCCTAAAATATAAGTGTTATTCAGAAATGGCACAAAAAAAATCCACCCGGCTGAAGTCAAAATGAAAACTGACTCACAGCCTGTGGAAATCAATCGATACATTTAGAACACCCATTCAGTATACACGGCCGAGCGCAAAAAGTCAAGAGGTTTTTTGACATGGCCGGGGAAGGAGACGGGGATGGCGAATTACAACGGAGGCGGCAGCGCGATCTGTCCCTTTTACGAGCACGAATCGCAGTATGCGATAACCTGCGAGGGCCTGGTGTGCGGCGCCGCGACCCAGCTCAAATTCGGGTCGGCGGCGGAGAAAACCGCCTTTGTGGCCGATAGCTGCTCCTCCTTCGACTACCGGCGCCTCTGCCCGCTGGCGGGCTTGCTGACCGCCCGGTATGAGGAGGAGGCCGACGGCAGCGGCGGCCCCCCGCAGGCAAGGACGCCGCCGGAGCCGCCTTCCCGCGAGGCCGGGTTCCGCTCCCGCGCAAGGCCCGGCCAATGGAATGCGGCCCCGGCTAAAACCAAATCGCCTTCACAGCGAGCCCGATGATAAGCAGCCAGGCTATCACAACAGGGATCGCGTAAAACCACTTTTTCGGTTTACCGTCCTTCCACAGGCCGGCAGCAAGCGCCAGATTCTTCTCCCAGATGCGCTTGGGGATGCAGCGTACCGTTAGGGCGACAAGGGCGGGCAGCAAAACAAGGTCGTCCAAATACCCCAGCAAAGGGATGAAATCCGGTATCAAATCAATCGGGGAAAGGGCATAGGCCACTGTTACCGCCGCAAGGAGCTTTGCCGCGCAGGGCGTTTCATCATCCTTCAGCGACAGAAAAACAGCCGGTAACGCGGCCTTCCATTTTTCCGCCTTGCTTTTCAAACGCAATTTTCCCTTCCCTCCCCGCGCAGGATGATTGGGCGGCTATAACGGCGCTGCCCGCGTTTGGACGGGCGCGGGGGCCTAGCGGGCGATTTGTACGACGGCGTAGTCACCGCCCGCGTGGGAAACCGGCACGCTGATCCACAGGGAATCCGGCGTCACATAAAAGGAAAAATACGGCTGCTCCTCCTTCAGACCCTGCATGATGAACGAATCGTCGAGTTGATTGCGGATGAACTCCATCAGCCTCTCATGATCGGTATCCGCATTTTCCGGATGCCAGACGACGGCCGCCTGCTTCATCCGCCGGACAAGGGCCTCGTCGATTGTCACGAAATCCTCCAGCGTCATCAGCGCTCCCGTCCGCATGTCCACGGTCGTCGTTTCGATGGTATTGGTGGCAAACATCCCGTCCTCGATGCGGCCGGGGCCCCGGTACACGATGCTGAGGATGTCCCCGGTTTGCTGCGTCACCTGATAATCGATATCCAGAAGCAGCTTATCCAGAATGTCGGGCTCGTCCGCATAGTGCTGCGCCACCCCTTCCACCAGCTTGGCCCACATATCCTGAGCAATCAGGTCGTTGATCTTCTGCTCCAGAGCCGGATCGTCCAGGCCGGAAATCCTGGGATAGTGGATATGGATTTTATCCTGGGTGACATAGGACAGGGTGACGGTATAGGCGGGCTCCGGCGCCCTCCCTTCCCCGGCGGCGGAGGACGCGGGGGAGGGGAGCGACGGCGTGGAGTAGACGGGCGCGGCGCTGCAGCCCGCGAGGAGCGCTGCCGCGCCGCCAAGGAGCAGGGCCGCTAAGGGTTTTTTTCCCATTTCATCACCGGCCTTCCAAAAATCAAGTTACCTAAAGCGCATTTGCCTTCATCCGCTCATGCGTCGAATACTTGTAACTATTCCAGGCAGCGCTCTTGGCGGCACAATGGGCACGTCTGACCGTGACCGTGCGGACGCCGTCCCGCCAATCCTCAAAAATTCACCCAAAATTATAGCAAAATATGCATAAAAAGTCAATTTCTTTTAAAACATTTTTTCGAGAATGACGGAGGAGTCCTTGACGAGATTGACATTGAAAGCCGTGGGACGGCCGGTATACTCATTGACGGGATGGCATTCCCTGCCGTATTGCCAAATCACAATCTGCGACTGCGACACACACGACGGGCAAGTGGGCCCCCAGTAATCGGGATGGAGCAGCCGGGCGTTGTCGGTCCGGTAGTACTCCGCCAGGCTGGGAGATGCCGCCCAGATGAGATAGCGGCTGTATATCTCCGGATAGAGCTGATACCCTCTGCTGAACTGATGGTGGAAGCCGGAGGACGCGTCGGTTTTCGCGTAGACGCCGGGGTGGTAGCCGTCGCCCGCCAGCGACCCGGCAAAGCCCTTCATATACTCCGCCGTCATGCCCTCCGCGTCATAGGCGTCGAGGAAAAGGGCGCAGCCGGGCGGGACGCCGAGCGCGGCGGCGGCGAGAAAGGCCTTTTTGGCGTCAATCCTCCCCTGCCGTTCGGTGCCGACGGCATCCGCGCCGTAGCCGTTATACAGGAGGGCGACCTTACAGCCCAGCGCGTGCAGAGAGTCGATTTCCTCCGCGGTGACGGCATACCTGCCCCCGAAAAACTTGCCCCAGAAATGGGGATACGGCTTGTTGCGCACGACCCATTCGAACTGGGTCAGGCTGTTCTGAAACAGCCTGTCCACCGGCGCGCCGGAATCCACGCCGAACAGCAGCGTCTCAACCGGCTGCCTGTCGTCCGGACCGGCGCCGTTCCCCCCCGCGGTCCGCTCCCCTTGTCCCTCTCCGGCAGGAATGTACGTGTCTCTGCATGCCATGGCTTTTTTGCTCCTTTTTGTTTCATAGTAGCCGGTTGACCGGCTCTACTCTATATAGAGAAAAAAAGCGCCGGTTTGTAAAGGCAAACACGGGAGCCGCCAAAAGATTTTTTTGCCTCCCGCCATCTCTAGCCGCCTTTCCCCCTCCCGGCATTGACCCCCTCCGGCCGCGGGTGTATACTGCCAATAGAGAACAATGGAAGGGAAAGGTGATGCGTTTATGCGGAAATCGGCCGCGGCGCTGCTGCTCGTATTGGTTTTCACGGTATCCCAGGCCCTGTCGGTGACGGCCCTGCCCGCCTCCCGTTACCTGCAGCCGCCGGTGGGAAGCTGCTCGGTCTGCGGCGCGCCCCTGTTTGAGCGGACCGGCTCCTGGGCGGACGACACCCGCTGCTACGGCTGCTGGGCCATCGACCGGGATAAATGGAGCGTCATCCAGTGGACGCCCCCCGCCCCCTACTGCCTGCATTGCGGCGGCTCCACCCTGGGCAACACCTCCGGCTACTGCGACACCTGCGTCATGGCCGCCTGCGGCAGCCATACCCAGACCGTGTCGGTCAAGGATAAGGCCACCGGCGCCCCCCTGGCCGCCGCCAAAGTCACCGGCGGCGGGTTCCAGCAGGCGGAAACCGACGCCTCCGGCACGGTGCGCTTCACCGACGCCCATATGCATATCGACGGCGACACCACCCTGCTGGTGGCGAGGGACGGCTACCGCAGCGAGGCGAAAACCGTATCGCTGGAGGAGCTGGCCGACGGCGTCGCCGTGGAGCTGGAGCCGCTGCCGGAGGTGTTCGGCATTCCCATCGACCCCGTTTCCTTTGTGGGGGAGGCCTGGGGGCCGGTGGCGCTGAACTCGTCGCTGGAATTCGAGAGGCTCCCCTTTCCCATCAAGATTGAAAACCTCCTGAACAACGAGGTGACGGTCAAAAGGAACCCGGAAACAGGCCATTATGAGGGCAAGCTCGACCTTTCGGGGGCGGCCGGCCTCCTGTTCCAGGGCGACCTGTCGCTGGAGGGGACGGTGACGGCGGACTGGGACGACAAAAACGCCCGGCTGGAGCTGCTGAGCTCCAGCATCGATGCCTCCATCACCCTGAGCCGTGATTTCAGCCTGCGGTTTATCGGGGTGGACGC
>CAKTXU010000110.1 GCA_934630995.1 uncultured Eubacteriales bacterium | reverse complement strand
GTGGATCCCTGTCCCGCCTGGAGGATTCTGGCCATCACCTTCACCAACAAGGCGGCCGGTGAGCTGAAGGACCGGCTGTGCGCGATGCTGGGGGAGGAGGGCGGCGAGGTCATGGCCAGCACCTTCCACGCCTTCTGCGCCCGGATTATGCGGCGGGATGGGGAACGGCTCGGTTACTCCTCCCATTTCACCATCTATGATACAGACGACAGCCGGCGCCTCATGAAGGACGTTATGAAGGCCCTGCGCATTGAGGAAAAGGTACTCGGCCACAAGGCCATCCTGTCAGAAATTGGCCGCGCCAAGGACAGCCTGCTGTCCCCCGCGGAGTTTGCCGTCCAGGCGGGAAGCGATTTCCGCCTGAAGAAGGTGGCGGAATGCTATACGATGTATCAGAAGCGGCTGCAGGAAGCGGACGCCATGGATTTCGACGATCTGCTCTGCCGCACGGTGGAGCTTTTCATCCAGTGTCCCGATGTGCTCGAACGGTACCAGAGCCGTTACCGCTATATGATGGTCGACGAGTATCAGGACACCAATCACGCCCAGTATAAGCTCATCAGCATGCTGGCCGCCAAAAGCGGCAATCTCTGCGTGGTGGGGGACGATGATCAGAGCATCTATAAGTTCCGCGGCGCCACCATCGAGAATATCCTCAGCTTTGAGGATGAATTTGCGGACTGCACCGTTATCCGCCTGGAGCAGAATTATCGCTCCACCAAAACCATTCTCAACGCAGCCAATGCGGTCATCGCCAAGAACGTCAACCGTAAAGGGAAGACCCTTTGGACGGACAATCCGGAGGGGGATGACATCCAGATCCATTCCCTGGACAACGAAGACGAGGAAGGGCGCTTTATCGCCGACACCATTCTGGACGGCGTGGGCGAGGGCCGCCGCTATCGGGATTACGCCGTGCTCTACCGGGCCAACGCCCAATCCAACGCCATTGAACGGGCGCTTGTCAAAAGCGGCGTGCCCTACCGTATCATAGGGGGACATCGCTTTAACGATACCAAAGAGGTGCGGGACGCCACCGCCTATCTGAGGGTGATCAACAACCCGGATGACGGCGTCAGCCTGCGCCGTATTATCAACGAACCTAAACGGGGCATAGGCGATGCCACCATGGACAAGGCCGCCGAAATCGCGGACAATCTGGGCATTTCCCTCTATGAGGTGATTTCCCACGCGGAGGATTACCCGGATATAAGCCGGGCGGCTGGAAAGTTAAAATCCTTTACGTTGATCATTAACCGCCTGCGGGAAATCAATGAGGATCCGGACACCGCCGTGCACCTGCTCTACCGCACCATGCTGGAAACCACCGGCTATCTCGCCATGTGGGAGCAGGCGGGGGAGGCGGAGGCCGGCCGGGTGGACAATCTCAACGAGCTGGCCTCCTCCATCCTCAACTATGAACAGAACAGCGGAGAGGACTTTCCGAGTCTGTCCGGCTTCCTGGAGGAAAACGCCCTGATGACGGACATCGACAACTATGACGCCGGTTCCGACGCGGTGGTGATGATGACCATGCATGCCGCCAAAGGGCTGGAATTCCCCGTGGTCATCCTCCCCGGCTTTGAGGACGGCATCTTCCCCGGCATGCAGTCGATATTCAATCCCGATGAGATGGAGGAGGATCGCCGCCTGTGCTATGTGGCCATCACCCGAGCCAGGGAAAAGCTGTATATCACCTATGCCCAGAGCCGGATGCTCTATGGCTCCACCACCCACAACCGCTCCTCGCGTTTCCTGGGGGATGTTCCCGCGGAGCTGACAAGCCTGCATGAAACGGAACGTCCGGCTCGCGTCGGATGGAGCAAGCCGGCTGCTTCCCCGCATGGCGGCGGCGTTCCGTTTGGAAACCGTTCTCCGGGAGGCGGAATTTCAACTGGAAATGGTTTCCAGCTCCCTAGTGGCTCCAGCTTCACTCCAGCTTCAGCCGCCCGCCGCCAGCAGATCGGCGCCATGTCCGCGCCGTCCGGCGGCGATACGGCTGCCGCCTGGAATCCGGGTGATCGGGTTTTGCATAAGACCTTTGGAGAGGGCCGGATTCTCGCCGTTTCTCCCATGGGCAACGACAGCCTCCTGACTATAGACTTTGCCGGAGCCGGAACTAAAAAAATCATGGCAAATTTCGCCCGATTGAAACGAATCGAGTGAGTTTGTCACCGAAATCCTCCTGTTACATAAGATGGTAGTGAAGCAGAGCCATTCTCCATTTCCCGCCCGCATCTGGAGGCTGGTGCTCCCTTCATACCAACAAAACGGGAGGATTATCTTATGCCTGACAACAATTTCGTGCAAAATGGTTGCAAGGACGCAGTCTGCATCGACGCCGGACGGGTCTACGACTCCTGCTCGGATAAGGACTGCCTGGAGGATCTCCGGGTATACTTTACCGAGCGCGACCAGATGGTGATCGATCATGCGGTCAGCGTCCGTGCGAAAAAAGCGGAAGTTTTAACGACGTACATCGATGTGGAGGCCCTGCCCTTCAACCGCGGCTACTATTCCTGCGACCTGACCTTCTTCTTTGAAATCCAGGTGGAGGTCTACTCCGGCCACGCAGTGCCCTGCACGGTGATCACCGGCGTCGGTATTTTCCAGAAGAAAGTGATCCTGTATGGCAGTGAAGGCAGCGTCCGGGTATTCAACAGTGAATATCGCAGCGACGCCCCCGATTTCCAGGAGATGCCCACCCGCAACATGCCCCGGTGCAGCGTACAGATCGCCGAGCCCGTGGTACTTGCCGCCCGTCTGGTGGATGCCTGCGAATGCAATTGCTGCAATTGCGGTTGCGGCTGCAACTGCGGATGTATCCCGGAATGTATCACGCAGCGGTACGGCGGCTGCTTCTGCGACCGTCCTGAGGGCAAAATCGTCTATGTCACCCTGGGCATCTTCACAATTGTTCAGCTGATCCGCAATGTCCAAATGCTGGTGCCGGTATACGACTACTGCATGCCCAGCAAAGAATGCACCACGCCCGCCAGCGACAATCCCTGTGATCTGTTCCGCAAGATGTGTTTCCCGGTCAACGAATTCTTCCCGCCCAAGGACGAGGGCTGCGACTGCGAAAAATAGTCGCCGTACATGCAGAAAGGGGACCCGCCGCTTTTGCGGCGGGTCCCTTCTGATGAAACGATATCTGAGGGAAATCACTTTCTCAGCTCAAAGGATTTGCAGTCAGTGCACTGATCCATAGTGGGGTGTGCTTCGTGGGTGCCCACCGTGATGCAGTCCAGCGCGCAATAATTTTCATGCTCACAGTGATTGGCGCACTGCTGTACGGTGCATTTGATGCAGTGATTGGCGTGGCAAGAATCCATGATGGCAGCCTCCTTTCTTTTGACGTCCTTCATAGAATACCCCGTCCGACAGGTTTTACACCCTGCTTTTTGTTCCCAATGGTATAAGTGGACAAAAACAGCCATAGGGTGATATTACGGACTCTTAGTGAAAGAGGCGGTGAGGAATCATGGTTCTTGTCATCAAAAAAAGGTATTTGGTTATTGCACTGGTTTGCTGCCTGCTGCTCATCGGGCTGCCCATCCTCTGCCTGCGGCCCGGTGTCACCACGGCGGCGGTCAACACGAACTGGGGACTGAGCTTCCGGGAAAACGGGAAAACACCGGTAGGCAATGCGTCCGCTGACTATCTCAAGCAGTATCATGCGTATTATGCTGGTTCCCCGGATAGCAAAAACATCTATCTCACCTTTGATGCGGGTTATGAGAACGGGTACACGCCTGCTATTTTGGATGCTTTGAAAAAGCACAATGTCAAGGCAACTTTTTTTGTGGTGGGAAATTACATCAAAACCAGCCCGGAGCTGGTGAAACGCATGGTTGAGGAAGGACACACGGTGGGAAATCACACCTACAATCATCCCGATATGTCCAAAATATCGGACGTTGAGGCTTTTAAAAAGGAATTGAATTCTCTTGAGACGCTATACAAGGAAACCACAGGGCAGGAAATGACCAAATTTTACCGTCCTCCACAGGGAAAATATTCCGAACAGAATCTCAAGCAAGCCAGTGATATGGGCTATATCACCTTTTTCTGGAGTCTGGCCTATGTGGACTGGTATGTGGATAAACAGCCCACCCATGAGCAGGCATTCGATAAGCTGTTAACGCGGATTCACCCCGGCGCGGTTGTTCTGCTTCACAGCACCTCGAAAACCAATGCGGAAATTCTGGATGATCTTCTGACAAAATGGGAGGCGGCAGGATATACCTTTGGTACACTGCAGGAGTTATGCGCGTGAGGGCGGCAGACGTTTGAGATTCTCACTCCACCGGGATGACACGGCACGGTGAATAAAAAAGATATAGGGAAGTCCTAGATTCGTCTCCAATAGCGAATTGACTAACAGCGGACCAAAGCCCTGCGCCCGGATACCGGTGATAAGCAGGACGAATTCCCAGGCGAATTGTACCAGAATACCGATCGCAAGAATCCAGACCAGCGGATATCGCTGGTCTTTTTCTTTTGCCTGCAGATTGTGTAGGCAAAGAATCGCATAGCCAACAAAGAGAAGTATCGCCATAATCCCATGATAGCTGCCTGTCCCCCGAGAAATACGAATTTCCGGGAAATCGCCGCCGAAGTTCTGGCTAAGCAGGGCCACGGCCAGCCAGCCGGAAATGATGAGAACTGACCATTCCATTGCATGTCCGTCTCTATCCAGCCAGAGCCATATCCAGATAAAATTGGTGAAGCCGTAGCTCATGCTCAGCCATAAGAGAAACCAGAATGGATCGGCGCCTTCGACGGTACGGGTACCCAGCAGAAGATAGAAGCCGCCATAATCAACCAGAAAATACAGAAGACCGCCACAGATGCCGAACAGTGTAGCCTGGTACCTCTTGCATCGCAGCAGTACGATCAGCAGAAACAGCAGGAATCCGATGTCCAAAAAGACATATAGAAGATTGAGGACACGGGATGGGATGACTTCCATGGCAACCACTCTTTTCCTTTATGTGTGAGACGCCGCATTTTCCGCTTCCTGTATTCTGCCGCGCCCGAAAGCCAATAGAACGCCGCCCACTGAGAAAAGCAGCATCAGACTGATAATACCGATCGACGCCCGGCCGGTGAGCATATAAAAAGCGGCGTATAAAAACGGTCCGATGACTGCGGCAAACTTGCCGAAGATATCGAAGAAACCGAAGAATTCGGAAGAACGGTCGGCGGGTATAAGCTTTCCAAAATGCGAGCGGGATAAGGCCTGAATGCCGCCCTGAACAGTGCCCACCAAAACTGCCATCAACCAAAATAGCAGGGCAGAGAAGGCGAGCGCTTCCCGATAGGCGACCTGGGTGGCAGCATCTGACACAATTGGAAGAACAGCGTTGCGAACGGCTTCCACCATTTGAACCGCTGCGGAGCGTGCTTCCTCCGTTGCGAAATGATAAGCACCTTCGCCCCTTTCACCCAACCTGAACAGAGCGTGGCCAAATACACCGGTAGGAACACCGTCCTTGTTGACGCTATAAAAAGCCTCTGTCCGATGCTCGGCGGCCAATGCCTCTTTTCCGTTTTCCTTGATATCGTTGAGAATAGTTTCCCACTCCTTCTGCTCTTGGCGGGTGAGAGTGGCGGGCGGCGGTACTTGCTCAGCGGTTTTGTCAACCAGTCTGGTGTATTCCAATTGATAAGGTTCCACATGCTGCCCCATAAAAAAGCCAACCAGACAGATGATAAAATAGACGACAACAGCCGTGAGTATTAAGGAAACGGCGCCGAATCGTTTTGCCAGGCGACTGAATAGCAGGGAAAAGGGAACGGCAATCAGCTGGGTCATTAAAAGCGCCAATATCATGGCGGAGGACCCCAGTCCCAATGTCGTACCATAACTGGTTGCCAGCGAAATAATGGTATTGACGCCATCAATATAGAAAAAATAGGCAAGCATAAAGAGTAAAAGGCCCTTATTGGAAGCGATATCCCGAAGGGTATGCCATAGATTGCCCAATGCGGAGGAAACCAGGTGGCGGGGCGGAGTATCTACATAGTGTGTTTGATGCACATTTTTAAGCAACGGCCAGGAAAAGAAGAGCCACCAGATGCTTGTGAGCAAAATGGACGCCTTGACTGCCCAGGTACTAAAATCGGTTGCCAGCAATAGCGCGATGGACAGGACAAAGGGAATCGTGCTTCCCCCCAGGTAGCCCATAGCATATCCCCAAGAGGATACCGTATCCATGCGTTCCCGACTAGTCACATCGGTTAGAAAGGAATCATAAAAAATATTGGCTCCCGAATAACCGATATGAGATAGAATGTATCCGATAAGCATCCACTTCCAATTATTCAGGAAAGCTGTAGCCACCGTGAACAGGAC
>CAKTXU010000109.1 GCA_934630995.1 uncultured Eubacteriales bacterium | reverse complement strand
GAGGGAAGAAGTGCTCTCCCACGGCTTTTATGTGCTGACACCCAACTCCCAAAACCCCTATAAACAGCTTTACACCGTCTGTTGAGTATGCTAAAATAAAGTAATTTGTGCGGATCCGGATTTGCAGCATCCGGCTCCGAAGGCTGCAAAAGCCGCCGCGAAAGGAGTGGTCGACAAAAATGGATACGACCGTCAGCGAGGTTCTGCAGTTTGTCCGGGAGAACGACGTGAAGTTTATCCGTCTGGCCTTCTGCGATATTTTCGGCACCCTGAAGAACATCGCCGTCATGGCGGAGGAGCTGCCCCGGGCCTTTGAGGACGGGGTCTGCTTCGACGCCTCGGCGGTCCGGGGGTTTATGAGAGTGGATCGCTCCGACCTGCTTCTCTTCCCCGATCCCGCCACCCTGGCGGTGCTGCCCTGGCGGCCCCAGCAGGGACGGGTGGCCCGCTTTTTCTGTTCCATCCGCACGCCGGACGGCGAGCCGTTTGACGGGGATGGGCGGGCGATCCTGCAGGCGGCGGAGGAAAAGGCCCGCCGAATGGGCCTGACCTGCAAAATCGGGGCCGAATGTGAGTTCTATCTGTTTGAGACGGACGAGAACGGCCGCCCCACCCGGAAAACCCAGGACGAGGCGGGGTATCTGGACGTGGCGCCCCAGGATAAGGGGGAGAACGTCCGGCGGGATATCTGCCTGACCCTGGAGCAGATGGGCATCCGGCTGGAGAGCTCCCACCACGAGCAGGGGCCGGGGCAGAACGAAATCGATTTCCGCTATGACGAGGCGGCGGCTGCGGCGGATCACCTGGTGGCCTTCAAAAGCACCGTCAAGGCGGTGGCGGCGAAAAACGGCCTGTACGCCTCCTTTATGCCCAAGCCGGTGCCGGGCGCCAGCGGAAGCGGCCTGCATATCAACCTCTCCCTCTTCCGGGGCGGGCAGAATATCTTCCGCAACAGCGCGTCCCTCCACTGCCCCGAGGCGGAGAGCTTCATCGAGGGCATACTCCGCCGGACGCCGGAGATGACCGCCCTCCTCAATCCCCTGACCAATTCCTACGCCCGCCTGGGCCGGATGGAGGCGCCGGGGTGGGTCACCTGGTCCCACCAGAACCGCTCCCAGCTGGTGCGCATCCCGCCCGCCGCGGGGGAATTCGCCCGGATGGAGCTCCGTTCCCCGGATCCCGCCTGCAACCCGTATCTGACCTATGCCCTGCTGGTATACGCGGGTCTGGAGGGAATTGAAAAGCAGCTCCCCCTGCGCAAAGCGTCCGACGCCGACGCCTATACCGCCTGTCCGGACGGGCCGGAGCGGCTGCCGCAAACCCTGGAGGAAGCCGTCCGTCTGGCGGAGGAGAGCGCTTTCCTGCGCCAATGGCTGCCGGAGAAGATTCTCAGCGCGGTCTTTGAACGCCAGCGGGAGGAAGCCGCGCTGGTAGCCGGGGCGGCCAACCCGGCCGAGGAGGAGCACCGGCTGTATTTCCGCACGGTCTGAGCCGGGTGCATGAACGCATGGAAAAGGGGGAAGCCTTTGGATGGGCGGTACGCTGCTGGTGTCCGGGACGGATAACGGCCGGGAATTTTTTATCGGCCTGCTGAAGGACGTCGCCTTTCTGCCGGTGACCGCCGCGGCTTCGGGGGACGAGGCCCGGCGCTTGCTGCCGGAAAACGACTTTGCACTGGTTCTCCTCAACGCGCCCATCCGGGGCGGCGGGGCGGCGGAGCTGGCTGTCCACGCGGCCCAGACCTCCTCGGCGGCGGTGCTGCTGGTGGTGGGGGCGGAGCTGGCCGACGAGGCTGCCGCCCGCACGGAGGAGGACGGGGTGCTGGTGCTGCCCAAGCCCTTCAGCCGTCCCCTGTTTCATCAGACCCTGCGGCTGGCCATGGCGGCCAGGCGGCGGATGCTGGGGCTGCGCGACGAGAATATCCAGCTCCAGCAGAAGATCGAGGAAATCCGGCTGGTGGACAGGGCGAAATGCGCCCTCATCCAATATCTGAACCTGACCGAGGCCCAGGCCCACCGGTATATTGAAAAGCAGGCCATGGACACGCGGCAGACCCGGCGGGAGGTGGCCTGCCGGATATTGCAGACCTACGGGGCGTGAGGCCCCTGCCCATACCCACAGAGAAAGGAAATGCTTATGCGGAGCAATGCGGAAGAAAAGGCGTATCTGATACTGGAAAACGGGACGGTGTTCGAGGGGCGGGCCTTCGGCGCGCCGGTGGAAACGGTGGGCGAGGCGGTGTTCACCACCGCCATGACCGGATATCTGGAAACCCTGACCGACCCCAGCTATTATGGCCAGATCGTCGCCCAGACCTTTCCCCTCATCGGCAACTACGGTGTGATTCCCGCCGATTTTGAAAGCGCCGCCCCCCGGCTGCGCGCCTATATTGTCCGAGAATGGTGTCGGGAGCCTTCCAACTTTCGCTGTGAGGGGGGCCTTGACACCTTTTTAAAAGAAAAGGGGATACCCGGCCTGTGCGGCATCGATACCAGGGCCCTGACCCGCATCGTCCGGGAACACGGGGTGATGAACGCCAAGCTCTCCCGCACCGCTGCCGTCACCCCGGCCCTTCTGGAGGAAATCGCCGCCTACCGGGTGGAAAACGCCGTGGCCGCGGTGAGCTGTCACGGCCCGGAGGACTATGTGCCGCAGGGGCAGGCCCGTTACCGGGTCGCCCTGTGGGATTTCGGCGCCAAGCGGAATATCGTCCGGGAGCTGACCCGGCGGGGCTGCGCGGTCACGGCCCTGGACAGCCGGGCGTCGGCGGAGGATATCCTGGCCCTGAAGCCGGACGGCGTCATGCTTTCCAACGGCCCCGGCGACCCGGCGGAAAACACCCGGATCATCGCGGAGCTGCGGCGGCTGATGCGGGCGCACATCCCCACCTTCGGCATCTGCCTGGGCCATCAGCTGCTGGCGCTGGCCATGGGCGGGCGGACCGAAAAGCTGAAATACGGCCACCGGGGGGCCAACCAGCCCGCCGTGCGCAGCCGGGACGGCCGGGTGTTCATCACCAGCCAGAACCACGGCTACGCGGTGGTGGGCGCCTCTCTGCCGGACGGTGTTTTCGTAACATTTGTTAACGGAAACGACGGCACCTGCGAGGGGGTGGGATACCGCGATTTCCCTGCCTTTTCCGTCCAATTCCACCCGGAGGCGGCGGCGGGTCCGCTGGACACCTCCTACCTGTTTGACGATTTCCTCCGGCTGATGGACGGCCGCGCCGGGAAATGATAAGATATAGTTAACGACTGTTATTTAATATAGAGAGGGTTTTATCTATGCCGTTGAATCCTTCCATCCGCAAGGTCATGGTCATCGGCTCCGGCCCCATCGTCATCGGCCAGGCCGCCGAGTTCGACTATGCCGGCACCCAGGCCTGCCGCGCCCTCAAGGAGGAGGGGCTGGAGGTGGTGCTGGTCAACTCCAATCCCGCCACCATCATGACCGACAAGGCCATGGCGGATAAGATTTATATCGAGCCCCTGACCCTCGAGGTGGTCCGGCGGATCATCGAAAAGGAGAAGCCGGACAGCCTGCTGTCCACCCTGGGGGGGCAGACGGGGCTGACCCTGTCCATGCAGCTGGCCAAGGAGGGCTTCCTGGAAAGGCAGGGGGTCCGGCTCCTGGGCGCCCGGCCGGAAACCATCGACAAGGCGGAGGATCGCCAGCTCTTCAAGGATACCATGGAGGCCATCGGCCAGCCGGTCATCCCCTCCAAGGTGGTGACGGATCTGCAGGCGGCCATGGATTTCGCGGAGGAGATCGGCTATCCGGTGATTGTCCGTCCCGCCTTCACCCTGGGGGGCAGCGGCGGCGGCATCGCGGAAACCCCGGAGGAGCTGCGCGAAATCGCCGGGAACGGCCTGCGCCTGTCCCCTATCCATCAAATCCTGGTGGAGCGCTGCATCGCGGGCTGGAAGGAAATCGAGTTCGAGGTCATGCGGGATGGGGCGGGCAACGTCATCACCGTCTGCTCCATGGAAAACTTCGACCCGGTGGGCGTCCACACAGGGGACAGCATTGTCATCGCCCCCACCGTCACCCTGGCGGACAAGGAATACCAGATGCTCCGCTCTGCGGCGCTGCGCATCATCACCGCTCTGGAGGTGGAGGGGGGCTGCAACTGCCAGTTCGCCCTGAAGCCGGACAGCTTCGAATACGCGGTCATCGAGGTCAATCCCCGGGTGTCCCGCTCCTCCGCCCTGGCCTCCAAGGCCACCGGCTATCCCATCGCCAAGGTGGCGGCGAAAATCGCCGTGGGCTACACCCTCAGCGAGATCCGCAACGCCGTCACCGGCAGCACCTTCGCCTGCTTTGAGCCGGCCCTTGACTATGTGGTGGTCAAGATGCCCAAATGGCCCTTTGACAAGTTCGTCTACGCCAAGCGGACCCTCGGCACCCAGATGAAGGCCACCGGCGAGGTGATGGCCATCGGCCAGTCCTTCGAGGAGGCCGTCATGAAGGCTGTCCGGGGGGCGGAAATCTCCCGCGACTGCCTGCGCAGCCCGGAACTGTCGTCCCTGCCGGACGCGGAAATCCGGGCAAAGCTCCATGACTGCGACGACAACCGGCTCTTCGTGATTTACGAGGCTCTCGCCCGGGGAATCCCGCCGGAGGAAATCCACGCCGTCACAAAAATAGACCTCTGGTTCCTGTGCAAGCTCCGCAACCTGACCGAGATGGACCGGGAGCTTGCCGGGGGGCTGACGGAGGAGAAATACCGCCGGGCCAAGCGGCTGGGCTATCCCGACAAGGCGATTGAACGGCTGTCCGGGGAAAAGCCGTCCCGGCCCCTGCTGCCGGTTTAGAAGATGGTGGACACCTGCGCCGCCGAGTTCGACGCCCAGACCCCGTATTTCTACGGCTGCTACGACGCGGAGAATGAGGCGGCCGCTTTCCTGGCCCGCCGCCCGGAGCGCAAGCCCACGGTCATCGTGTTCGGCTCCGGCCCCATCCGCATCGGCCAGGGCATCGAGTTTGATTACGCCTCCGTCCACTGCGTCTGGGCCCTCAAGGAGGCGGGGTATGAGGTGGTCATCGTCAACAACAACCCGGAGACGGTGTCCACCGATTTCGACACCGCCGACCGGCTGTATTTCGAGCCCCTGACCGGGGAGGACGTGATGGGCGTCATCGCCACCGAGCAGCCCTGCGGCGCGGTGGTGGCCTTCGGCGGGCAGACGGCCATCAAGCTGACCAAGTTCCTCAGCCGGAACGGGGTGAAAATCCTGGGCACCTCCGCGGACAGCATCGACATGGCCGAGGACAGGGAGCGGTTCGACGAGCTGCTGGAGGAGCTCCACATCAAGCGGCCCGAGGGCTTCACCGTCATGACCACCGCCGAGGCCCTGGAGGTGGCGGAGAAAATCGGCTATCCCGTTCTGCTGCGGCCCTCCTACGTCCTGGGCGGGCAGAACATGATCATCGCCTTCACCCCCGCCGACGTGAAGGAATACATGGCCATCATCCTGGCGCAGGACATCGAGAACCCCATCCTTATCGACAAGTATCTCATGGGCACCGAGCTGGAGGTGGACGCCATCTGCGACGGGGAGGACATCCTCATCCCCGGCATCATGGAGCACATCGAGCGGGCGGGCATTCACAGCGGGGACTCCATCGCCGTCTATCCGGCCTGGAATATCGACGACGGGCGCCGGGCGCAGATTGTGGACTGTTCCCGGCGGCTGGCGGTTTCCCTCAAAACCCGGGGGCTTGTCAACATTCAGTATTTAATATATGAGGATAAACTTTATGTAATCGAGGTCAACCCCCGCTCCTCCCGGACCATCCCCTACATCAGCAAGGTCACGGGGGTACCCATGGTGGATTTGGCCACCCGGGCCATGCTGGGGGAAAAGCTCCGGGACATGGGCTACGGCACGGGGCTTTACCGCACCTCCCCCTATGTGGCGGTGAAGGTGCCGGTCTTTTCCTTTGAAAAGCTCATCAATGTGGACACCCATCTGGGGCCGGAGATGAAATCCACCGGCGAGGTGCTGGGCATTGCCAACACCCTGGACGAAGCGCTGTACAAGGGATTGATCGCCGCGGGGTACAAGCTCCACCGGGAGGGCGGGGTGTTCTTCACCGTCCGGGACAGCGACAAGGCGGAAATCGCGGACACGGCGAAAAAATACCACGAGCTGGGCTTTGCCCTTTACGCCACCGCGGGCACGGCGGCGGTGCTGCGCCGCCGGGGCCTGCCGGTGACGGTGGTGGCGAAAATCCATGAATCGGGGGACAATCCCCTGACCCTGCTGGAGAGCGGGAAAATCCATTACATCGTCTCCACCTCCTCCAAGGGGCGGATCCCCACCCTGGACGATGTGAAAATCCGCCGCAAGGCGGTGGAGCGCAGCATCCCCTGCCTGACCTCCATCGACACGGCCAACGCGC
>CAKTXU010000108.1 GCA_934630995.1 uncultured Eubacteriales bacterium | reverse complement strand
TCAATGTACTCAGCGACCAGGAGGAGAGCAGCCACATCAGCAATATTCCGATGGTCTGCACGAATACCGGCCAGAGGTTGAAGCTTTCCTGTTGTCCCTGGTTATAGACAAAGCCGTAGGCAACATTCCGCAGTACCCCGCACAGCAGATACAGCAGGGCCAGCAGGTTGGCCAGGGCCAGGGAACCGCGTCCCTCGTATTTAATTTCACTGCAGGCGGAAACCGGATGCAGCATCATGCGGAAGGGCACCAGGATTTTCGTCATATCCGGATGTCTCCACTTCTGCGCCGACCAGTCCGTCTCTCTGACGGCATTTTTCACAAGCCGGAGCAGCCTCGATTTTGTTGCCACAGCGCTCCCCCCTCAATCGAAGACAATCTTGGTTTTTACCTTTTTGACTCCCAGCCTGCGGAGAACCCAGCCTACCGCCGCCTTCAGCAAAAGGACCGCCGCCACAAAGCCGATAAGCAAGAAAGGAAAATACCGGCTGATCACCTGCTTGCGGTACTCCCGCAGAGCACGGGAATACCCCTGGCGGTCCTGTCCCAGGCGGAAATACCGCATGGCTTCCTCATATTCTCCCTGCTGAAGCGCCGCCTTGCCCAAACTTATCTGCGCCAGAGAGCAGCGGCTGTTGTACTGGAGCGCCTTTTTCCATGGCTCCACCGACTCCGCGTACAAGCCCTGGGAATAATAGCTGATTCCCTCCGTGATATACCCCATGTATTCGGTGGGGGTATAGGTTATCAGACAGTTTTTGCCTTTATCCAGCACCAGATAGGTATCCCCCAGCTTGGCCAGGGCCGTGGGCTCCAGCATGGCCCCCTTCTGGGAACCGCTGATGCCGAATATTCCCAGCAGGTTGCATTCCTGATCGTAGAGGAAGACACGGCCACGCTGCTGATCCAAAACCGAGATGATGTTGTTGCCGTCCACGTGGATATCCACAAAGATATTGTCGTACACCGTCTGACGATAGGTGGCCGTTTCGATATCTCCAAAATTGTTGGCGTCATAGCCCACCGACGCGGTGGGCTTGAGGATGTTGTTACCCAGGGGATTCAGCTTCTGGATTTCATCCTTGGAGGTATCCGTTTTCTTGGTGCAGGTATAGATGAAATCCCCCACCAGAAACAGGTTGGAATATTCCACCGGCACCGCCCGCTGAAGACTTTCCCGCTGCTCCTTGCTGAACAGGCTTTTCCAGAATTGCAGGGACAGCATGGAAAAGGTCATCTGCACCTGGTTCCCGCCGTAAAAGCCGGTGAATGCGTCATCCGCGTTGTAGGCCACCAGGCCGTAATAATACCCCTCGCACTGGACATAAACATTGTCGCCCCTGTCCACTGCCAGCTTGATGGGGACAAAATTCTTATCCTGGGGAATCAGAGAGCTGTTGGGCTTGCGCAGACTGCGGACGATGTTGCCCTCCATATCCGCGGCGATAACCCGGGCATTGCCCGAATCGGCTATATAGAGCAGATCGTCCTTGATAAACAGGCCTCTGGGGGCGTTCAGGGTATACTCCCGCCCCTTGTCGTCCTGAAAATTTTCAATGATCCGTTCCAGCGCATAATGTTCGTCCAACACCACAATCCGGTTGTTGCCGGAATCGAGAATATAAATTTTTTGGTTATAAACCACCAAATCCTCCCCGTCGGACAGCAGTCCCACCCCCATATCGGGGCCGTACAGGACGTCCCCCGGGGTATAAATGACCGGCGCAGGCACCGAACGCCCCCAGTAGTTATAGGTATAGCCCTCATATGGCGCCTCCAGGGCCGCCGCCGGCTGGACAGCCAGAAGGGGACATAGCAGCAACAGCGCCAAAAACGCTGTTCCCCGCTTGTACCGTTTCATCGTAGCGCACCTCCTGTAGCGGATATCATTTCAGGCCCGAATGGGACATGGTTTCGATGACCGAACGCTGGCTGACGACAAATACCGCCAGCGTGGGTATCAGCAAAAACAGCGCCACCGCCGAAGCCACGCCCGCACGGGCGATACCGCCCCCCGCCAGCTGGGACAGCACCACGGGAAGCACCTTCATCTCCTCGTCGTAGATGAACTGGGAGCCCGTATTGTTCCAGAGGCTCTGAAAGGTGAAGAGCATCAGCGTCATCCAGGCCGGCTTCACCATGGGCAGGACGATGCGGAAGAGCATCCCCCATTCGGAGCAGCCGTCTATCTTTGCCGCCTCCAGCAGGGCGTTCGGTACCATGGCGACAATGAACTGCCGCATGAGGAACACGCCCATGGAGGACGCCAGAGCGGGGATAATCACCGACAGATAGTCGTTGAGCCAGCCCAGCCGGACAATGATAAGATACTGCGGAACCTGGAGTATCTCCGGGCGGAAAAGCATGGCCCACACTACCAGGTTCACAAACAGCAGACGTCCGCCGAATTGATGCTTGGCCAGCGGGTAAGCCGCCAGAGAGGCGACAAAGATATACAAGACGGTTCCCGCGGCGGTGATGAACAGGCTGTTGAAGAGATACCGCTCAAAGGGAACCCTCATAATCCCAACCAGACGGAACATCAGCCGGAAATTCTCCATCGTGGGATTCTCCACATAAAACTGGGGTGGATAGATGAACAGCTCATTGAGGGGCTTGAAGGCGTTGACGATAAGATAAACCAGAGGAAACAGGAAAAACAGTCCGAACAGGGAGAGCATCACAAAAATCGCCACATTACCGCCAATGGAGCGGCTGACCCGTTTGCTGCGCAGTCGTTTCACACGTTTCCCCTCCCCTCAATCCGTATTCCAACGGCTCATGCTTTTGTTGATGACATACCAGGTCAGCAGCATCATGGCAAACAGAACCAGCTGCACGGCGCTGGCATAACCCATTTCATTCCGGGTGAAGCCCACATCCAGGATATGCAGCAGGATGGTGTGGGTGGAATAATCGGTGCTGGGCATACCGGTCAGGGCGGAGGCCTGGGTTCCGATAGCGAAAGCGCCGGAGATCGTAAACACAGCGCCTAGTAACAGCTGGGGTTTGAGCTGCGGCAGGGTGATGTGCCACAGCTCCTGCCAGCGGTTGCGGATGCCGTCGATGGCCCCCGCCTCAAATAGCTCCGTATTGAGGGACTGCAGGCCGGCGATAAAGGTGAGAAAGCCGGTCCCGGTGCTCATCCACAGCACGACGATAGTGACCACCATCAGCCCATATTGGGGATCCGTCAGCCACATCACCGGCTCGTTGAGAATCCCCAGACTCATCAGCAGGCTGTTGAGGAAGCCATAGGAATCGTTGTCGAAGATGAACTTCCAGATGAAGAACACGTTGCCCGCCAGGGACGGCGCGGAAAATATCAGGGTGGGAATCCATCGTATCACGGCGCCCAGCTCGTTGATAAACCACGCCAGCACGAAGCTGAGCAGATACCCGGCCGGACCGGTTATCACCGCGAGGATCAGGGTGTTGGACAGGGCGGTGGTGAATACCTCGTCGTCGATAAACAGCCGTACAAAGTTGTCTATCCCCACGAAATGCGGGGTCTGGATCATATTGAAATCGGTGAAGCTGTACCAGACGGACATGCCTACAGGCACCAGGATAAACAGGGTGAAGACCAGGGCGTATGGCAGGAGCATCAGGTAGCTGGTCCTATTCCGCCACAGATTGCGCGCATGTCCCTTCAGACCGGCGCGTCCGGCTTTATTCTCCATGTCAAACGCTCCTTATTCCGTGATATTCAGGCCGTATTCCTTGCGCTTGCGGAGGATTTCCTTGTTGATAATGGCATTATAACGGTTGAGAACCTCCCGGGGCGTCTCACCGTAGAACACCACCCGCCGGAAAGCGTTGGAGAGGTTGCGGCCCACATAATAATCCCCGGGAACGATAGGCACGTCACTGACCCACTCCCATTGTTCAAGCAGAATTTCCTGCTCGGCCGCTGTCCAGGGCAGATTGCGGAAGGCCTCGACATTGGCGGTGCTGTAGCGGGCGGCAGTGCCCATCTGCGCCTCCACCTCGTTGCCGTAGACCGCCTGAGTTTCCGCCCCCACCCACCAGCGGATAAAGGCAAAGGCGTTGTCCGGCGAGGCCGCGTTTGCCATCATCATCGCGCAGGTACCGATGGCGCTCTGGGTCCTATTGATCCCGCCGTCCGGCTGTCTTTCACCGGGCAGGGCCGCCATTTCCCATTTTCCACGGATCTCCGGTGCCGCCACCACAAGCTGATTGTAAAAGCTTGTGGGCATGATCACCATGGGCATCTCACCGGTCCGAAACCGGTTGTAGGCGTCGAAATTCAGAGGATAACTGTATTCGCTGTAAAAGGAGGTCCACCGCGAAAAGGCATCCAAAGCCTCGGGAGAATCGAAGCCGGTCCGGGTATGGGCCCCGTTGTAATAATCGCCGCCGTTTTGCAGCATCAGCGTTTCAAAGAAGCCCACGCTCTCGGGAATACCGATATCCAGCTTGTTTTTCTGCAGAATGGCGGAGGTGACGAAAAAGTCGTCCCAGGTGACGGGGACCTGCGCCCCCACTTCCGCAAACACATCCTTGCGATAAAACAGCATCGAGAAGGTCTGGGTTTCCGGCATACCGTAGATGCCGCCCTCATATTCATAGGGGATGAAGGCGGAGGGGAAAAACCAGTCCTTCATCTCCTCAAATCCATCGAATTTCGACAAATCCGCCAGGGCTCCCCGCATGGACAGGTTGATGGGCGTGGCCTCCGGCACGATGAGGGCTACATCCGGCCCCACTCCGGCCAGAATGGCCTGCGTCAGGATCTGCCCGGTTCCCACCAGGCGAAGCTGCACCGGTATCCCCGTCTTTGAGGTGAAATCGTTGACGATCAAACGGCTGATAATGGCCAGCTGATCCCGACCTGTGGCTTCCCCGTTGGCCCAAACACTGACCGGAGTCTGCTCCTTCCCCTCTTCATCACCGTATCCCACAGCGTTGTAATCCTCGAAAAAGGAGCCCAGGAAGGCTTTACAGCGATAGGCGATCAGCGAGAAAAGTCCCGCCCTTGGAGACGGAAGCGACGCCCGGACGCCGGCGGCCATCAGATAGTCCAGCTCCAGCGCCTGTTCCTTGAAGGACAGGACGGTGGAGGCCAGGGTGCTGACATTGTTTTTGAAGCTGTCCAGCCGCTTCTGAATGGTTTCCGGGTTCTTGACAAAGCTCTCCAGCTGCGCCGCGAGCTTATCGAAAATGGCACCCTCGCTGCCTACATTGCCGTTTTCATCCATCATTACGACACAGCTCCGCAGCTTTTCAGCGCAGGAGATGAACGCGGGAAGCAGGCCGGGCAGCTCCCTGTCCAGGTAATAATCGCGGAGCTGATCAGGCTGGGTGCCGGTGATCATGATGATCTGCCGGTACTGGTCGTTGAGCCGCGTCACGATGTCGCTGGCCGCAATGAGGACCTCGCTGACGGAGCCGATAACGACCTCCATGCCGATGCGGTTGTCCCCTTCCTCCAGCCAAAAAAGGTACTCCGTCCCCTTCCCGTCGCCCAGCACCAAATTTTCAAAATCCGTGTTGTAGGCAAAGGAAAGGCAGGCGGCCTCCTGGAAAGGCACCTTATCGTTGACGGTCAGCCTGCGGGCCGATGCCTTCCCTCTCACGAAATCCTGCCGGTACTTGAAGGCCAGCCGGTAATAGCCCGCCTTTTCCACATGGAGATTCCAGACCACCCACTGGCCGCTGTACTGCCAATTGGACTGACCGAGGGTGTTTAACCGGATCTTTGTCGGGTCGGACGGCACTGTAGCAGGACTGCTGTAGTCGCTGGTGGCGTATATCATGGAATGGGATTTATAGAGAGGTTCCTCCGCTTGACAGATCTCCAGCCTCTCCGCCACCGCCTCAATTTTGCCGTCCTCTATTCCTGCGGCATATTCCCGATAGGTTGGAATGGTTTCCGCCGGCTGAAAACGCATGGAAGAAACCGCCATGGATTCATTCACCATCGTGAGGGTGACGACGTGCTCTCCAGCCGGAAGATAAAACCAGAATTCCTCATCGGTATACCCGGCGGTATCCCGCACCCGGCGGGTTTGCCAGGCCGTGACCTCCTCCTGCCGAGGACGGATGTCGTTGTCCGCAGCGTCCCGTTCCGGTTCTCCTGCATCCTTCCAGACCCGGCTGAGCGTCAGCTCTCCCGCCTCGGAAAAAGGCGGCACGCCGTCGATTGTCAGCGCGGCAGCGCAGTCAAGTCCCCGTCCCGGCAGAGCGCAATAGTCGATTTCCAGCTGATACCGGCCGGCAGCGGGAACGGTTATCTTCCAGGAAATCGCGTCGCCTATCTCCAGCACGAGGGCTTTCTCCCGTCCTGCAACGAGTACATCGGCCTGCACGCCGGTGTACTCCGTGCGGGACGACGCCTCTAGAAAGAGCGCCGCTTTCGCCGCAGGGATATCCTGATACGCCTGCCGATAGACGGCATAGCCGATATCCACCCCGTTTTCCACCTTTGGTTCGGCGGGACGCGAAGAAG
>CAKTXU010000107.1 GCA_934630995.1 uncultured Eubacteriales bacterium | reverse complement strand
TGCTGGCTGCTTTATCGCCGGAGGATGAGGCAACGCTTCGTCAACTGCGTCCGCAGGAGACGGTTCCCGCCTGGGCCTTTCGATTTCTTCAATCGATTCCCGGCGTAACGGTAACCCTTTCCGGTATGTCGACTATGGATCAGCTGCGTGAAAACATTCGCACCTTTGAGGAGAATAGGCCTTTGAATCAGCAGGAGCAGGAGACGCTGCTTGCCATTGCCGACAATATGGTCAACAAAATCGCCCTCCCCTGTACAGCCTGCCGTTACTGTGTCAGCCATTGCCCGCAAGGATTGGATATCCCGTCCCTGCTGTCCCTGTATAACGAGCATTGTTTTTCCGGCGGCGGCTTCATCGCGCCGATGGCTTTGTCCGCAATACCGGAGGATAAACGCCCTGGAGCCTGTATCGGCTGCCGCAGCTGTGAGGCGGTTTGCCCGCAGCAGCTGAAGATCTCCGAGGCAATGGCTGATTTCACGCAGAGACTGGATTCGTGACCACAGGATACATAGTGATATCGCGGGAAGGGACGTGACGCCATGCCGCGCCCCTATCTCCGCTTATCAAGGTCCTTTGAAAAGCGCCGGCAAGCGTTACGGGAATGACGTTTCCCGGGGCGACTGTCTGAACCGTTTTAAAGCTGATGACTTCTGTGATGATTATCACAGGGGCATTGGCTTTTTTTATGCCCCATGAGAAGGGAGAACCGCTAAGCTCACAAGCTCAGCGCCGATAGTCCTATAGGGAGAGAAAGACGGACCGGCTGTCCGACTTTCCCGCCCAAATCTATTGGAATAGGACGGTGTAACTTTGGGGTCCCCTAAACAGCACTCGTTTCGTTTCCAGCCACCAAGCCTTTTTCCCGCTTCCGCAGTCCATCTCACAAAGCGGTTGGTTCGTACTTACGGCTTTTGGTTATCGTCCAAGCTCTTGCTATTTCCGACGAATTTTGCTATACTGATAATAAATATGTATATGAGCAATTAGCGGTTTGTCGAGAAGCTGTGATCATAGGTGAAAGCGGAAAGAACAAAATCGATTCTCACAAACCGCATTCAGAATGGGCGGTTGAATCATGGAAAATGTGACGGAGCAAAATAAAGAGTATAGGTCTCAAAAGACAAGGAGAGAATGCCCGGCAGCGATGGAAGCGCTGAAGACGGGCATGGTCTGCTGCCTGCTGGACGAAGGGCTTACCTTTCAATGGGGAAATGCCAGTTTTTTCAGCCGTATCGAATATTCAAAAGAAAGCTTCTGCCGCCATTTCCAGAATCTGCAGCAATATTATGCAACGCTGACGGAGGAGCTTGCCTCTATTCGTCAAGAGCTGACGCAGGCCCTCAAAGAGGGCCGCTCCGATATCGAAATGAGCATTCGCCTGCCTCTCGGAGGGGGCGGCTATTCCTGGGCGCATATGTACGGAACGGTACAGGAGACTACTGAAACGGGTGTGCCGGTACTGCTGGCTGAGCTTACGGGTGTGGACGCTCTAGTTGCCGAGAAAGAAGCGCAAGAGCGCCTTTATAGGCAGAAACTCGACTATTTCCACTTTATGCTGGACACCTACGAGGGCAATGTCTACGTCAGCGATATGGAGACCTATGAGCTGCTGTATCTGAATCAGCATTCCTGTGACGTTCTGGGGGTGCCGGCGGTAAAGGCGGTGGGCCGTAAGTGCTACGAGGTCATCCAGGGAAGAACATCCCCCTGCCCCTTCTGCACCAACAGCAAATTGACGGAGGATGCGTTCTACGAGTGGGAGTTTCAGAACCCGGTCTTGGAGCGGACCTTTATGATTAAGAACCGCGTCGTCAACTGGGAAGGCCGCCGGGCGCGCCTGGAGCTGTCCCACGACATGTACAGCACGGAATATAAGCTGGCGAAGAAGGATCAGGAGCGGGACGCGTTGATCCGCAGCGTGCCCGGCGGCTTGGCGCGGGTGGACGGCCGGGATATGCGCACGGTCCTCTGGTACAGCGGCGGTTTTCTGGACCTGATAGGCTATACCAAAAAACAATTTGAGCAGGAACTGCATTTCCAGTGCGGCTATGTGCACCCGGATGATATCGAACGCGCCGCTGCCGTCATGGAACAGTCCAGGCTAACCGGGGAGTCCACGGCCGTGGAGGCCCGCGTCGTCACCCGGGGCGGGACGGTCAAGATTTTGATGATGACATACAGCTATGTCAGCGCAGAGGATAGTTGGGATGGGATTCCCTCCTATTACAGCGTGGGCGTCGACGTGACGGCGGAGCGCACGGAGCAGGCCCGGCAAAGGCAGGCACTGGAAGACGCCTGCAAGGCGGCTCAGATCGCCAACGACGCCAAAACAAACTTTCTCTCCTCCATGTCCCACGATATCCGCACGCCCATGAACGCCATCATTGGCATGGCGGTCATCGCGCAGGCAAATTTGCAGTCCCCGGAAAAAATACAGGACTGCCTGAATAAAATCAACGTCTCCAGCCGGCATCTTTTGAACCTCATCAACGAGGTGCTGGATATGTCCAAAATCGAGAGTGGGAAAATCGATCTCGTTTCCGAGACCGTCTCCCTGCCGGAGCTGATTGAGGACGTCATGGACGTGTTCCGGCCGCTGGCGGCGGAAAAGCATCAGGAGCTGCAAATCAACGCCGACCATGTGCGGCACGAAATCGTGGTAACGGATCAAAACCGCCTGCAGCAGGTGCTCACCAACCTGCTGTCCAATGCGGTGAAATATACGCCCGACGGCGGAAGCGTCGGCCTTCGGGTCAAGGAGGTGCCGTCCTTTGCCAAGGGCAGGGGACAATACGAGTTTATCGTCACCGACAATGGATTTGGGATGACCGAGGATTTCATCCCCCATATTTTTGAGCCCTTCTCCCGGGCGGAGGAGGCCAAGGCCAACCGCATACAGGGGACCGGGCTGGGCATGGCCATCACGCAGAATATCGTGCGCATGATGAACGGCACAATCGAGATCAAGAGCACCTTGGGAGAGGGCAGCCAATTCATTGTTGCCGTCTCATTCGAACTGAGCGAGGAAGCCGAAGAGAACAATGAGGAGCTTTCCGGACTGCCGGTGCTGGTGGTGGACGACGATAAGGTCATCTGCGAGAGCGCCGCTGAGATTCTGGACGAGCTGGGCATGCGGAGCAGCTGGGTGCTCTCGGGGAAGGAAGCGATCCGTCGCGTTGTGGACGCCCATGAGGCGAAAGACGACTTCTTTTCTGTCATTCTGGACTGGAAAATGCCGGAAATGGACGGCTTGGAAACGCTCAGGGTAATTCGGAAAAAGCTGGGCATGGATGTGCCCATCATCGTCATTTCAGCCTATGATTACTCCGATATTGAAGAGGAATTCCGGCTCGCCGGGGCGGACGCCTTTATTACCAAACCGCTGTTCAAGTCCAAGATTACCCATACCTTTCACCAGTTCTGCCAAAGCGGACGTTCCGACGCCACCGCGCTTCCCGCCGAGAAAGCCCAATCCAGCTTAAAGGGCAAGCGGATTTTGCTGGTGGAGGACAATCCGCTCAATCGGGAAATTGCGGCAGAACTGTTGAAAATGCATGGCTTTGTGATCGATGAGGCGGAGAACGGCCGGCTGGCAGTGGAGAAATTCTCGACCTCCGCATCGGGTAAATACGACTGCATCCTGATGGACATCCAGATGCCTGTGATGGACGGCTATCAGGCGGCTGAGGCAATCCGTTCACTGAAGAGGAAAGACGCGAAAACCGTCCCCATCCTTGCGCTGACGGCCAACGCTTTTGCTTCGGATATTGGAAAGGCGCACAGCGCGGGTATGAACGATCATGTGGCAAAACCCATCGAGGTCGACCGGCTCATGGAAACTCTGCAAAAGTGGATCGGCTAAAACCTTCATACATAGTGGTCTGAGTACCGCCATAAAATGGTGGTTGGATTGAAAGCGTGAGGAGACAACCATGAAAAGACTGCTGAAAGGGCTGAGTCCGGAAGGGGAAGCCCTCTTAAACCTTATCCCCGGCGGGGTCATGCAGTGCAGGAACGACGGCAATTTTACCATTGTGGAGGTCAACGATGGTTTTGTCGGTATGTTCGGATTTTCCAGAAAAGAGCTGGAAGAAGGGTTTCAAAACTATTTTCTCTCCCTGATCCATCCGTCGGACCGGCAGAATTTCCTGATCGAAGTTGAAAGACAGCTGAACAAGGGCGACCGGCTGTCTCTGAGCTACCGGGTATTATGCAAGGACGGCGGCTATAAATGGACCGCCAGCAGCGCCCAGCTGTTTGGCAACGAACAGGAGGAACGGTTTTTCTGTATTTTCCTGGATCTCACCGAGGTACGGGATGCGCAGGAGAAGCTCCGCCTGTCTCTGGAGCACCTGGAAATCATCATGAACCAATCCTCGGACATTATTTTTGAATGGGATCTCGCCGCAGACACCATAAACTTTTCTCCCAACTGGCTGGAGAAGTTTGGCTATGCGCCCAATTATGATGCCAGCCTGCGGAAGGAAGAAATTTTGTATCATTTCCACCCCGATGATATCGAACCTATGGCCGCGCTGATGGACGAGGTCAAAAAGGGGGCGCCTAATGCGGTCATCGACGTCCGTATCCGCAACGCGAAGGAACAATATATTTGGTGCCGGCTGCGGGCCGCCACCCAGTACAGCACCGACAATATGCCACTGCGCGCGGTGGGTACGATTTCAGACATTGACGAGGAAAAACGGATGATGGAAGACCTGCGCAGGCGGGCGGAGCTGGATGCCCTGACCGGCCTCTATAACCATGCTGAAATGGAACGCAGGGCGGAGCAGTACCTGGCGGGCAAGCCGGAGACTGTCTGCGCCATGTTCGTTATCGATGTGGATAATTTCAAGCAGGTAAACGATAGGCAGGGCCATTTGTTCGGGGACGCTGTGCTGGCGGAACTGGCGGCGGGCATGAAGAAACTGACACGAAAATCGGACGTGATCGGCAGGATAGGCGGGGACGAGTTCGCGATGTTTTTAAAGGATATTCCCTCCTCTCAGGTCGCCGAAGATAAGGCACGGAAGCTTCTGGAAATGTTTGAGCAGCTGTTCCGAGGGGAAAAACAGGCCGTTGAGGTAACCTGCAGCATCGGCCTGGCCATCTATCCGTGGGACGGCAACGATTACCAGGCCCTGTACCACTGTGCTGACCTGGCGCTGTATCAGGCCAAAAGCCAGGGGAAGAATCAGTATGCCCGGTATGACGCCAGGAGTATGGCGGCTGTGGAACGGATCGGGTACTCCTCTCTGGGGGCGGCCATTGATTCCGATCAAGCTGCCAGCGGGAAGTCCGGGGATTTGGTCAACTATGTATTTCAAATTCTCTACGATACCTGCGACATTGACCATGCAGTAGAAGCGATCCTGGAGATCGTGGGCAGACGTTTCGATGTGAGCCGGGCCTATGTGTTTGAGAACAGCGCTGACGGAACCTATACGACGAATACCTACGAATGGTGCAATGAGAGCATTACGCCGCAAAAAGATCGTTTGCAGCATTATTCATGGGATAATGTAAAGGATTATCCGGAACTATTCCGGGATAATTCCATCTTTTACTGCCGGGACATTCATGCGCTCTCGCCGGACCAGACCGCGTTGTTTGAGAGTCAAGGGATCCGTTCCACGCTCCAGTGCGCGCTACACGACGGGAAGACGTTCCGCGGCTTCATCGGCTTCGACGAATGCACAGGTTTGCGGATGTGGAATAAAGAGGAAATCGGCATACTCTCCCTGGTAGCGCAGATGCTGACCACCTTTCTTCTGAAGAAACGCGAAGCGGACCGCAACGAGCAGATCATGGTCCAGCTCAACACCATTCTGGATATGCAGGACGCTTATATCTATGCCATACGGCAGGATACCTATGAACTGTTATACCTAAATCAAAAAACACTGCAGCTTGACCCGTCCGCCAGGACGGGGATGACCTGCCACCAGGCGTTTTTCGGCCGGAACACGCCCTGTGGGAGCTGTCCGCTGACCGGCGCCACGGAGGTTTACAATCCGCAATATGACGTTTGGACCAAGACGCGGTATTCCCCGATGAAATGGGGCGACAGCCGCGCCTACCTCATTACTTGTGCCGATATCACAGAATATAAGCGGCTGCAGGCAAAGGGAGACAGCCCCAAATGAAGCATATTCAAAAAAGATATATCGCCGTTCTAGGTGTGGCGCTGTTGGTGATTGCCGGTATCGTCGCGGTAATTCTGAGCCTCTCCTCCCGCATACAGGAGAAGATGGAGGAATCGGCGATAGAGAATATCAAGGGAAACGTGCTGCTTGTGGCGGACAGTGTCTCCTCCATCCGGGAAACGCAGGAGCAGGGGAGCTATTCAATGGCTTTCCCATTATTTCAAGCACAATAAACCCAGAACGCCGACAAAGGAAGGGCGGTTGTTTCGACAACTGCCCTTCCTTTGTCGGATTTATCCGCCGTAACTCTCCTTTTCATACAGCGCTAGAG
>CAKTXU010000106.1 GCA_934630995.1 uncultured Eubacteriales bacterium | reverse complement strand
GCTCACAGCCGGTCCTCGATATACGCTACTACGTCCTCCACCGTAACGAAATCCTCCATCGCCTCGGTGGGGACGGGAATGCCGTACAGCTCCTCTAAGGACAGCATCAGCTCGCTGCGATCGTCGTCACTGAGATTAAGGCCGTCCAGGGTGGCCGTCATGGTCACGTCCTCCTCGTCACAGGCGTACTGTTCGCCCAGAAGGCGGGCCAGCCGTTCCAACACCATTTCTCCGTTTCCCCTTTGCACTGAAATTCCCTGCAGCGGACGGCGGCTTTACCGCGCCTTTTCCGCCGCGCTCCCGTCGACGGGCTTCACCGCCGCGGCGATACTGCCGATGACATCCGCCTCGGCAAACTGAGCGGCCACCCGGATAGCGTTCTTGACCGCCTCGGCCTTGGAATTGCCGTGGGTCTTGATAACCGGCTTGGCCACGCCCAGCAGGGGCGCTCCGCCGTATTCGGCGGTGGACATCTTCTTCTTCAGGCCCCCCAACTGGGGTTTGACGAGCAGGGCGGCGATTTTGGTCTTGAGATTGGTGAAGAAGGCCCGCTTGAGATTGCTCATGAGCATGTCGGCGGTCCCCTCCATGGTCTTGAGAAGCACATTACCGCTGAATCCGTCGCAAACCAGCACGTCCACCGCGCCCATGGGCACCTGCCGGGCCTCAATGTTGCCCACGAAGTTTAGACCGCTGTCTTTCAGCAAGGCGAAGATCTCACGCTGGGTCTCCCCGCCCTTGTGATCCTCGGTGCCCACGTTGAGCAGGCCGACGGTGGCGGGGGTGCCGTTATTCATCACCCGGGTCATATAAAGGCTGCCCATATGGGCGAATTGCAGGAGCATTTCGGGGCGGCAGTCCACGTTGGCGCCCGAGTCTATGAGCATAAAGGGACCCTTGTCAGAGGGGACCAGGGCAGCCAGGGCAGCCCGGGACACGCCCTTGATCCGCTTGACCAGAAAGGTGGCTCCCATGATGAGGGCGCCGGTGCTGCCGGCGCTGACCAGCGCATCCCCCTCCCCCGCCGCCAAGCGGCGCAGCCCCTCGGCCATCGAGCAATCCTTATGTTCCTTGAGGATGCTTTTGGGCTCGTCGTCCATTCCTATGATGCCGGGGGCGTCGGCGATGTCCATCCCCTCCAGGGAAATGCCGTTTTCCGCAGCGACCCGGCGGATTTCCTCCTCCCGTCCGGCCAGCAGAACGGTATGTCCGTATTCCTTGACGGCCAGGGCCGCTCCCTTGAGGATTTCCAGCGGGGCGTTGTCCCCTCCGAAAGCGTCCAAAATAATGCGCATGTTGATGACCTTCTTTCCATTATAACAGGCTCAGGACCCTTGCAGGGCCCTCTCCAGAGACAACAGGGCCCGTTCCGCCAGGGCCGCGTAGCGCTTCCGCTTGTCCCGCATCGGCTCGTCGAGGGGCGGCAGCACGCCGAAGTTGGCTCCCATGGGCTGGAAATCCGCCGAGGGCGACCCGCTGATATGGGCAGCCAGCGCCCCTATCATGGTATCGGGCGGTAGGAGGAGAGGGGGCTGTCCCCTCCGAAAACGCACGGCGTTTCTCCCCGCCAGAATACCGGAGGCCGCCGACTCCATATATCCCTCCACCCCGGTCATCTGCCCGGCAAAAAAGAGCCCGGGGCGGCGGCGGAACTGAAAATCCGCGTCGAGCAGACGGGGGGAATCCAGAAAGGTGTTGCGGTGCATCACCCCGTAACGGGCGAATTCCGCGCTGTGCAGGGCCGGGATCATCCCGAACACCCGCTTTTGCTCTCCGAATTTCAGATTGGTCTGAAAACCTACCAGATTGAGCAGGGAGCCGTCGGCGTTTTCCATACGCAACTGGAGGACCGCCCAGGGCCGGTGGCCGGTGCGGGGATCCCGCAGCCCCACCGGCTTCATAGGGCCGAAACGGATGGCATCCAGCCCCCGGGAGGCCAGCACCTCGATGGGCATACAACCCTCGTACACCCTCCCTTGCCGGTCGAACGCGTGCTGGGGGGCGGTTTCCGCCGTCACCAGGGCGGCGTGAAAGGCCTCGTATTCCTCCTTGTTCAGAGGACAGTTGATGTAATCCCCCGCTCCGCTCTCCTCCCGGTCATAGCGGGAGGCACGGAAAGCGCGGGTCATGTCCACACTTTCGGCGGTGACGATGGGGGCCGCTGCGTCGAAAAAGCTCAGGGCGCCGCCGCACAGCTCCCGCAGGGCGGAGGCCAGCGGCTCCGCGGTCAGAGGGCCGGTGGCGACGACCGCCGGCAGAGACGACGGCAGATCGTCCAGACGGCTCTCCTCCACCCCGATGAGGGGATGGGCGCGGATCCTGTCTGTGACATAGGCGGAAAAGCGGTCCCGATCCACGGCCAGGGCTCCCCCGGCGGGAACCGCGCTGACAGCCGCAGCTTCCATACACAGAGAGCCCAGCCGCCGCATTTCCTCCTTGAGCAAGCCCGCGGCGCTGTCCGGCCGGGCTGCCTTCAGGGAGTTGGAGCAGACCAGCTCCGCGAAAACCGGGCTGTGATGGGCCGGGGTGGATGACCCGGGCTTCATCTCCAGCAGGCGGACGGGGAGGCCGCTTTCCGCAATGGCCCAGGCCGCCTCACAGCCCGCCAGGCCCGCCCCCGCCACCAATATCGGTTCGCTCATGCGCATGACCATGCCTTTCCTCGGTTTAATCGGCCTTGTCCTGTCCGCCGCCTTCTCCGGCGCTCTCGGCGGAGGTCTGATCCTCCGGCCCCTTCTCGAAGCCGCAGCCCTCGGTCAGGCAGTACAAGCCGGCGTTCCGCCCCTTTTTCTTGAACAGGGTTTTTCCGCACTTGGGGCAGAGCTCCTTGGAGGGCTCGCTCCAGGTGACGAAATCGCAGTTGGGATAATTGCTGCAGCCGAAGAATTTTCGATTGCTCTTGGATTTCTTGGCTACGATGGAGCCGCCGCATTTAGGACAGAGGGCGCCGGTTTCCTCCACAATCCGTTTGGTGTTCTTGCAGTCTGGATAGCCGGGACAGGCCAGGAATTTGCCGTACCGGCCCGATTTAATCACCATCTTACGGCCGCAGAGCTCACAGACCACATCACTTTCCTCTTCAGGAACCTTGATCCGCTCCCCCGACAGATTTTCCTCCGCCTGCGCCAGGGTTTTCGCGAAGCCCTGATAGAAGCCGTCCAGGGTTTCCACCCAGTTCCGCTTGCCCGATTCGACGCTGTCCAGCTGCTTTTCCATATTGGCGGTGAAATCCACGTCCACCACCTCAGGAAACTGCTCCTTCATCAGCCGGGTTGTGACCTCGCCCAAGGCGGTAGGCTTCAGGGCCTTGCCCTCCCGCTCGATATATTCCCGAGCCAGGATGGTGGAGATGGTGGGGGCGTAGGTGGAGGGACGGCCGATGCCGTTTTCCTCCAGGGTCTTGATGAGAGTCGCCTCGGTGTAGCGGGGAGGCGGCTGGGTAAAATGCTGGTTGCCCTTGAGCTCCCGCAGAAGCAGGGCATCCCCCTCGTTGAGAGGCGGAAGGGGGCCGCCAGCCTCGGTTTCCTCGTCCCGGCCCTCCACATACAGAACGGTGTGGCCGTCAAAGCGGACGGTATAGCCGGAGGCCTTGAAAATATAGGTATCGCCCGCCAGAATATCCACCTGGCAGGTGTCGTGGACACAGTTGGCCATAAGGCTGGCGATGAACCGATCCCAGATGAGCTTATAAAGCCTGTACTGATCAGAGGTCAGGGATGCCTTGACCCGATCCGGGGTCAGAGAGGGCACGGAGGGCCGAATGGCCTCATGGGCATCCTGGGCGTTGTTGCGGGATTTAAAATACCGGGGCTTTTCAGGCAGATACTGGGGCCCGTAGCGCTCCCGGATATAGTCGTTGCCCTCCTTGCGGGCGTCCTCGGAAATCCGCAGAGAGTCGGTGCGCATATAAGTGATGAGACCGATGGCGCCGATGCCCTCCACCTCCACGCCTTCATAAAGTTCCTGGGCGGCCTTCATGGTCCGACGGGCGGCAAAGCCAAGCTTCCGGCTAGCCTCCTGCTGCATGGTAGAGGTGATGAAGGGCGGAGCGGGAGCGATCTGCCGGGTGCCGCGCTTGACGGTTCCCACCCTGTAAGCCGCGCTTTTCAGCTCCGCCAGCAGGGCGTCCGCCTGCTCCTTGTTTTCAATTTTCATTTTCCCCTTGCCCGTGCCGTGGAACCGGGCGGGAAAGGGCTTGCCCTTCTCGTCGGCGGCGAACAGGGCATCCAGGGACCAGTATTCCTCGCTGATAAAGGCGCGGATTTCATCCTCCCTGTCCACGATGATGCTCACCGCGGCGGACTGGACCCGTCCGGCGGACAGGCCCTTGCGGATTTTTTTCCACAGAAAGGGACTGAGCTTATAGCCCACGATCCGGTCGAGAATCCGTCTGGCCTGCTGGGCGTTGACCAGATCCATGTCCAGATGCCGGGGATGCTCCATTCCCTGGGTCACGCCCGTCTTCGTAATTTCGTTGAAGGTCACCCGGTTATCCGCGCCCGGATCCACCTTGAGCAGTTGGGCCAGATGCCAGGATATCGCTTCCCCCTCGCGGTCGGGGTCGGTGGCGAGAATAACGCCGTCACTGTCCGCCGCCATGGTTTTGAGCTGACGGATGAGGGCGGTTTTGCCGGGGATATCCACATACCGAGGCTTGAAGCTGTGTTCGATATCCACTCCAAGCAGGGTTTTGGGCAGATCCCGGATGTGGCCCATGGAGGCCACGACCTCATAACCGGGACCCAGATATTTCTTGATGGTTTTCGCTTTCGCGGGGGATTCCACTATCACCAGTTTTGACACGCGGGTCTCACCTGTCTCTCTATCGTCAATTTCCGCCCGGCCGGGCGGCCTTTTTCATGTTGATGGTATATGTGCCCTCACAGGCGGATATACATCTGTCCGCCCGCGTCGGCGGCGCAGCCTGCGATTTCCAGCTCCGTCAAGGCGGCCATCACCGCCGAAACCGGCAATTCCGTGTCCGCCGCCAGCTTGTCCGGGGGCTGGGGCGCGCCGGTCAGCAAAGCCGCCAGCTTTCGCGCGCAGGGGGACAGGTCCGCCGGACAGGGAACAGGGAGCTTTATCTCCGAAGCCGCCGCAGACGAGGGACGGGGAATGAGGGGCGCCGCGGGCCGGGGCTTCGCCGTCTCCGCTCGTCGGGCGGCATCAAAGTCCAGGCGCTGTCCGTACCGCAGCCGGTATTCCTCCAGGATTTCGCAGGCGTCGTCCACCAGCCTGGCCCCCCCTTTTATGAGGCCGTTGCTCCCGCCGCTGAGAAAGGAATCGATGGCTCCGGGGACGGCGAACACGTCCTTGCCCTGTTCCCGGGCCAGGTTGGCCGTGATGAGGGCCCCGCTGCGGGCGGGCGCTTCCACCACACACACTCCCAGGGCAATGCCGCTGATGAGCCGGTTGCGGATATGAAAATGATGGGCAAGGGCGGGCAGACCGGGCGGAAACTCGCTGAGCAGCGTGCCGCCCGTGTCCAGTATCCGGCGGCGCAGCCCGGCGTTTTGCGCGGGATACTCCACATCCAGGCCGCAGGCCTGAAAGGCGACGGTGCGGCCGCCGGCATCCATGGCGGCGGTGTGACAGGCGGCGTCGATACCGCGGGCGCCTCCGCTTATCACCGTCATCCCGCCCGCCGCCAGTCCCGCGGCCAGCCTGGAGGCGGCGGCAATGCCGTAGCCGCTGGCCTTCCGCGTTCCGACCATGGCAATGCAGGGCTCATCCTCCGTGAGAAGGGCCCCCCGCCCGTACAGCAACACCGGCGGAGCGTAGATGCCGCGGAGCAAAACGGGAAAGAGGGCATCCGCCGGGGTCAGAATCCATCCGCCGTTTTCCAGGGCGCGGCCCAAGACATCCCGTGCCTTATCGAGGGACTTGTCGCACAGACGCTGCAGCTCCCCCTGCTTTTGGACACCGGCCTGTGCAAGCGCCGGCCGCTGGGCCTCATAGATGGCCCGCGCGTCGCCTAACTGCCGAAGCAGCGGAGCCGCCAGCGGACTGCCGGGCGTCATCGCCAGCTGCAGCCAGACCCAGTAGAGCCGGTTGTCCATGACTCCTCCCCCTTCCGCTTTATAGAGACGGGCGCATCAGCTCCCACATGACGATCCCCGCCGCCATGGAGGCGTTGAGGGATTCCGCCCGCCCCCCCATAGGAATGGTTATCCTGCCGTCACAGGCGGCGACGGTTTCCGGAGTGAGACCGTTGCCCTCATTGCCGATGAGACAAAGGGTGCCCGGTCCCAGCGCCGCCCCCTGCACCGGCGCCGCCGACGGATCGGGTACACAGGCAAGGCAGCGCCAGCCGCCCTTTCGCAGGGAGGCCACAGCCTCATCCATACGCCCCGCCAGATACAGCGGCAGACGGAAGACGCCGCCCATGCTCCCCCGAAGTACCTTGGGGCTGGTCACGTCGCAGCAGCCGGAGAGGAGCAGACCGTCCAGCCCCAGGGCCTCCGCGGTGCGGATAACGGCGCCGAGGTTG
>CAKTXU010000105.1 GCA_934630995.1 uncultured Eubacteriales bacterium | reverse complement strand
CAATATACTAATTTATAACAGTTTGCCTCTATTACTTTCCTGTAATTCTCCCGTATATTCTTGACTTTATAGGGTTTTATGTTACATTATTGATATAGTTTTTAAATGGGAGGGGGAAGCGCTATCAGAAAGACAAAGACCGGGCGCAAGGTGACGCTCAACGATATCGCCGTGCGCACCAATTTTTCCGTCAACACCGTCTCGCACGCCCTGCGGGGGGAAAGCGACATCTCTGCCTCCACGAGGGATTATATCCGCCAGATTGCTCTGGAGATGGGCTATATCGGCAATTCGCTGGCCGGCACCCTGCGCACCGGACAGAGCCGGATCATTGCGGTGATTATCCCGGATATCGCCAACCTGTATTTTTCCATTATGGTGAAGCTGCTTGAGCTGCGGTTACAGCGGGACGGCTATTCCATCTTGGTGATGAATACGGAAGAAAACGTAGATCGGGAGGTGGAGGCCGTCCGCGCAGCGCTTCGCTTCAATGTGGACGGTATCATCATCACCCCCACACAGAAGAGTACTCAGGCCATTGAAATGATGAAGGATAATCACATCCCTTTTGTACTGCTTGGACGCTGGTTTGAGGGCCGGCATTACGAAAGCGTGTCCCCCGACGATTTCCAATGCGGCTATCTGGCCACCGAACATCTGCTTTCACTCGGTCATCGTCGCCTGCTCCTGCTCAACGGACCGGACTGCATCTCATCCTCACAGGAGCGCGCCGCCGGCTTTTTAGAGGCGCTTCGCTGCGCTGGAGTGCCGAAGACGGATGCCACGATTCATCCGCTAAACGCTATCGACAACACCACCGGCGGGGATTTATCCCACTACATACAAGATATCAAGCCGTTCACAGGACTGATTACTTTTAGCGATCTGCTGGCCTGGCAGGTCATTCAGGCGCTACAGGATCACCATCTCCGCGTACCGCAGGACGTTTCGCTAGTCAGTATCGATAACATCCAATCCCATATGTCGATTCCTTTTCCTCTGACCACGGTGGACACGGCCAAGGAAGAACTGGCGCAGACGCTGGTGGAATCTCTCTTCCGCCTAATGAGAGAAGGCTTTACCCGAACTAGTCATATTACCTTGACCCCGACATTAGTTGTACGCGGCTCTACGCTGCCCTATCACGCATAAATATGTAGCGATCGTATGATGCGGTTCCGAACAAAATCCTTTACTGCCTCTAATACGCAAAAACACCCGAAAGCTTGTATCGGCATGCAGCTTTCGGGTGTTTTTGTGTGATAGGTTTACGGCTTGATGGGTGTGTCC
The DNA here is from genome assembly GCA_934630995.1 of uncultured Eubacteriales bacterium. Taxonomy (GTDB): domain Bacteria; phylum Bacillota; class Clostridia; order Oscillospirales; family Acutalibacteraceae; genus CAKTXU01. The sequence continues at coordinate 5,213 of CAKTXU010000105.1, read as the reverse complement.
TGCCTTGATAAATCCACAGGTTCATTTTTTTAGGATTCTTTTCAGGGAAGCGACATCCAACAAATTCACCGTTTCAAATTTTCCCTTATAAAATACCGCCCAATTATTGAAAACACAGGGCAATTCCTTCGCCTTTTGCAGCGAGTCTACTTTATTGAAAGATATGGAGACATTGTTCTCTTCCCCATACTGTTTGCACATCTCAACGGTTTGGAGGACATAGGGGCACTGCATAGAATAAAAGATCGTCAGTTCCTTGTCTTCGATCTCCTGTTTTTTAGCGGTCTGCGTGAAGCTCGGCTTTGGTCCGCCGAAGGAGAGGGAAAGCAGCTCATAGCCGTCATCGGTGGTGTCAACGACCTCGAAGCCGAATTTTTTCGCAAAGGACTGGTCGGAGAGCCATGCTTTTTGTTTTTTGGCGCCCAGCATGCAAACGCCGGATTTCCCTTTCTCCTCAGCGTCGGCCAGACAATACTCCATCAACGCTTTTCCATAGCCTTTTCCTTTGTAATCGCCCAAGACCCACAAGCAATAGATATAGTAAAAATTATCGCCGGTAATAGGCACCCACGCTGTTTCAAGCGGCGCATATTCAATGAAAACCGCGGCCTTTGCGTCCAGCTTTCTAAAAACATGCCCTTCGTTGAGCCTGTCGGAAAGCCATTGCCGTTTGGCCTCAACGCCCGGATGGGGCTTTTTACAGCGGATGATGCAGCACAAATGCTCATCGGCAAGATTTTCAGGCGTCAAGTTTATAAATGCAGTATCCATATATCCACCCTCGCTTCCACTTCCATTGTATTCCATCCGTCTTGTCTGCCATAGGCGTTCAAAGACATCCGCATATCTTTCCATTCTGATAGCAGCGCCCGGAACCGTCATAAAAGAACGGCGGCACGCCGATAACTGGAAAAGCGTGCCGCCGTTCTTTTCGCGCAGCTTGTCCTGCACAGGCGGGAGCGTTTTGGGGGGCAACTCTCCCCCCTTCTGTTCCCTGACGCTGTGTGCGGGAATCTAGGCTTTTGTTTTGCCCGCGTGGCGGAAGCTGATAGCAGCACCGTAGGCGCCGCCGCCGAAGGGACGTATCGTTACGCCGGTGACCGTCTGCGGCAGACCGACATACCGCCGCTGAAAAGCGAGGGGGATGGCGGGACAGAGCTCATTGAGGGCATGCTCCAGCCGGTCAAGCTCCTCCCGGGCGGTACTGCCGCCGCTCAGCTCTGTAAACAGCGTGTCAAAGCCGGTGTCCTGCAGCCGGGACAGGTTGCCCCGGCTGGCCCCGGAGGTAAAGGCGCCCAAGGCCTCCATGGCGCTGAGGCCCGGCGCCGTAGAGGCATAAAGGGCTATCTGATAATTGCCCGCCTCCACCCGGGAGGCCAGCTCTGCATCCCCCACCGGCTGTATATCCATATACACCTTTAAATTTTTCTGCCAGGATTGGACGGCGTACAGAGCCAGGCGCTGGCTGTAGTCGTCGTCCGCGCAGAGAACGGTCAGCCGGGGGAGGGCTTCCAGCTCCAGGAAGGCCAGTCCGGCGGACAAATCCCGGCGGGCCCTGTCAACGTCGGTGACATAGGGGTTTTCGGCGCGGCGGTATTTTTCCCCGCCCTCGACGACCGCATCGGGGGCGACAAAGCCGGTGGCAGGCTCATATACCGTGGTGTTCAGCTGTTCCCGCAGGCTGTCCCACTCCAGCCCCTCCCGGAGAGCTCTGCGGATAGCGGGAGCCGATAAGGCCTGTACAGACGTGTTGAGCCAGAAGAATTGGACGGTATCCTCCAGCTCGATCACCCGCAGGCCCTTTAGCCGCGCGGCCTCAGCCTGCTCGGGCGACAGTTCTGCAGCGTCCAGATCTCCTTCCTGCAGGGCTTCCAGGGGATCGCCGGTCAAGCCGATACGGTAAACCACGGCGGCGGGATATACATCGTCCCTGCCGTGATAGCCCTCATGCTTTTCCAGCCGCAGATATTGGTTGTGCGCCCATTTGGCCAGCAGAAAAGGACCGTTGGTCAGGACATACTCGACCTCCATGCCGTAGCGGCCCTGCGTTCCCTCAAAAAAGGCTTGATTGCAGGGCATGAAGGGAGTGCCGGCCGCCTTTTCGGGAAAGCCGGAATCGGGCTCGGTCAGGGTGACGACCACTGTCCGTTCACCGGCCGCCTCGACGCCCAACTCCTCTACGGGCAGGGCGCCGGCGTTGACCTCCCGGGCATTTTGTATGCCGAAAAGCAGTTCGGCCAGAGCGGAACCGGTGGCGGGAGATACCGCCCGCTGCATTCCAAAGACAAAATCCGCGGCCGTCACCGGTGCGCCGTCGCTCCATTTGGAATCCCGCAGGGTAAAGGTATAGATAAGCCCGTCGGGAGATACCGTCCAGTCGGCGGCGCCGGGGACCGCCTTGCCCTGATCATCCAGCCGGGTGAGGCCTTCGAAGAGGGCGGCCACCGCCGTCACCGAGGGGGCATCCCGGGACACCTGGGGATCGATCTGGCGGGGCTCGGCGGACAGGGGAAAGCGAAAGGTTTTTCCCAGCGGGGAATCCTTGCCGCCGCAGCCCGCCAGCGTCAGAAGCAGGAAAGCCGCCGTCAGCAGCAGACTTACTCCCCGCGGAAACGCCTTAATGCTTCCCATGGCAGCCGCAGCAGCAACCGCCGCTGTGAGGGCAGGTCTCGCCGTCCGCCGCCTTTTTGAGAACACCGGCACTACCCGCCGTAAAGTCGGTTTCTACGTCGGTGGAGCCGCAGGCGGGGCAGGCAATGGCCTTCTCCGTGCGTTGGGAAATCGTAGCCAGCTTCTCAAATGCTTCCCCACACCGGGAACAAATCAATTTATAAAAAGGCATGGCGATCCTCCTTCATCGTTGGATATCGGAACAAGACACGGCGCCCATGTGGGGCGCCGTGTCTATTATACAAAAAGGCGGACCTCTTGTCTATGCCGGAAAGGTGAGGATTTTCTTAAGAACAGGGAAAAAAACCGGATTCAGCCCTGTTTCTCCGCCACCTCGCCCCGCTTTTTGTAGATACTGTTGGCCGGTACATAGCCCCGCACCATGGACAGGGGGTAGATATTGGTATTGCGGCCCACCACAGTGCCGGGGTTGAGAACGCTGCCGCAGCCTACCTCGACAGTATCCCCCAGCATAGCGCCGAATTTTTTCAGCCCCGTGGCGACCCTTTCCCCGCCGATGGAGACGGTGGCCAGGGTCTTATCGCTCTTGACGTTGGAGGTGATGGAACCGGCGCCCATGTGGGACTTATATCCGAGGATGGAATCTCCCACATAATTGTAATGCGGCACCTGGACCCGATCGAAGAGAATGACGTTTTTCAGCTCAGTAGAGTTGCCCACCACGGCGCCGCCGCCCACCAGAGCGCTGCCCCGGATAAAGGCGCAGTGACGCACCTCGGTTTCCGGTCCGATGATGACCCAATCCCCGATGAAGGCGGTGGGGGCCACCTTGGCGGTCTTGTGCAGCCATACGCCGGGGCGGGGATTGTCGTATTCGTCGGCGGGCAGGGTGGGACCCAGGGCTTCGATGAATGCCCGTATCCCGGCCAGGGCCTGCCAGGGATACTCGCAGCCCTCCAGCAAGGAGGACGCCAGAGTATATCTCAAATCGTATAAACGTCCGGTTTTCAACTCTTCGTACATGGCAATACCGCTCCTTTGATACAGAATCGTTTCTCCGATCTCTTACTTTACCACGGCGGCGGAATGTGTGCAAGATTTTTTTACGGCGTGACTATTTGTGGGAAAGGAAACCGGCGGAAATGGAGGGGCGCCTATGAACCAGCGGTACAGAGATCAGAAAAGCCGGGGGTAACAGGCGCCCTTCACATTGGATTTTCAGGCCGGCGAAAAAGCGAAAGCGCGATATTTTTGTCGGCAAATCCCATATGGACGCTCCTGAAAGCAGGCTCCCCCGCTTCATTTCATGTTGCCGGTCAGGTGCATCAGGATGGACAGGGCGGCAAGCGGCGCGGTTTCACATCGCAGAATCCGTGGCCCCAGAGTGGCAACCCGCGCGCCCGCTTCCCGCAGGGCGTCGATTTCCTCCGGGGCGAAGCCGCCCTCCGGCCCGGTAATCACGGACAGACGGGAGCAGCCTGGCTCCACCAGAGTGGATAGAGGCTCGCCGCCGCCCTCATAAAAGACCACGGCGGGTTCCCCCTTCAGCCGGGTGCGCAGCTCCCGAAAGGAGAGGGGGGCGGATACGGAGGGGAGGATGCCCCGTCCGCATTGCCCGGCAGCCTCGGCGGCGATTTTCTGCCATCGTTCCCGCTTTCTGGCCGCCCTGGCCGGATCCTCCTCCGGCCGGGCGACGCTGCGGGCGGTCACCACCGGGACGATTTCCGCCGCGCCCAGCTCCACCGCCTTCTGGACAATCCATTCCAGCTTGTCCCCCTTGGGGTAGCCCTGGTAGAGGGTGACCTGCAGGGAGGGCTCCGTCCGGGAGGGCGCGGCGGAAAGAATGGTGAGCAGCACGTCTGCGTCCTCAAAGCCCGCGATTTCACAGGCGTAATCGGTTCCCCGCCCGTCGCAGAGAGTCAGCGCCTCCCCGGTCCGCATCCGCAGGGCTTTGGCGATGTGGACGGCATCCGCACCCGCCAGCCGGTCGGGGCAGGGATAGGCAGCGGGAGCGGGCATATCCAGAAAAAAACGGGGCATATGGAGATCCTCCTTTTGTCGGTGGGGGTCAGGCTGTGGGGGGCAGGCCGCACAGGCGGCGGACGATTTCTCCCGCCAGCAGCAGGCCGGCGGCGGCGGGAACAAAGGACACGCTGCCCGGCGTGGCGCGGCGGGAGGAGCCGGGGGAGGCCTCTCCCGCGGGCAGGGGCGGCTCCTCCGAATAGACCACGGGCAGGGAGGCGACGCCCCGCTTTTTCAGCTCTTTCCGCATAATCCGGCAGAGAGGGCAGACGCTTGTTTTGCCGATGTCGGCCACGCGGAAACGGGAGGGATCCAGCTTGTTGCCGCACCCCATGGCGCTGATGAGGGGGATGCCCTTGTCCCGGCACTCCTCGATGAGAGCCAGCTTGGAGGAAACGGTGTCGATGGCATCCGCGACGAAATCACAGCCGTCTATGAGGCCCAGCCCCTGATTCGGCGGCAGATAAAAAACCTGTTGAGCTTCGGCCCGGCAGAACGGATTGATATCCCGTACGCGCTCCGCCATCACCTCAGCCTTGGGACGGCCCAGGGTGGAGCGC
>CAKTXU010000104.1 GCA_934630995.1 uncultured Eubacteriales bacterium | reverse complement strand
CCTGGTATCCCCGCCACAAGGTGCTGTCAACCGTGCTGGAAACCGCCGACCGGGTTTTCGACGACTATCTCTGCGACCTGGTTCCCACCAGCGAAATCGAAAACGGCAGCCTGTTTACGGACGGCGGCCGGGTGCGGTACGGCTCCCAGGAATACGACGCCGTGGTATTGCTGGCGCCCGACAGCCTTTCCCCGGCCTGCTTCCCCTTCCTTGAGAAGCTGGACGCCTCCCGCCTCGTCGTCGCAGGAGAGGCCCGGGAATTCAGCGACGGCACTCCCCTTTCGGCGGCATGTCGGGCCGTGCTGGATCGGGGTGTCCGGCTGGAGGACCTGGCTTGCGCCGCGGAGATCAAGGCGGTGCTGAAGGAGTGGGGCATCGCTGAAAACCGGTTTGAAAACGGCTGCGTGCTGCAGGACGGCTCCCTGGTCTTCACCGCCGACGGCGAAAACGCCGTCCACAATCCGTTGTCCGTCCACATCGTGCATGAGGGACTCCGGATCGATTTCGAGGGAGAGGACGTACTTTTCCTCCAGCATGAAAACAGCACTTACAATCCCATCTATCCCAAGGGCGCCTGTAGGCTGCAAAACGGCGCCGGCCAACCGTAACCCACCCTTCCCCGCCGGGGGCGATACAGAAAGGCATGATCATACGTATGTTAATGGATATCACAGGCAAAATTCTCCCCCGCGGCTGGATGCTGGAGCATCTTCTGCGGGACAAGCGCGGCATCACGGGCAATCTGGGGCATCTCTGCCCCGACGCCGCCTGCGGCATTTTCGAGGATAAAAAGGTCAGGGATGAAATCGACGGCTGCTGGAGCTCCTGGTGGCCGGGTGAAACCGAGGGAAACTGGCGGGACGCCCTGGCGCGGCTGGCCTTCGCCCTGGACGACAAGGAGCTGATCCAAGACACCAAGCAGTATGTGGATCGAATCCTCCGCTATCAGGAGGACGACGGCTATATGGGGATTTTTCTGCCCAACGAGCGGTTCGGCAACGGCGCCCGCAGCGGTGAGCTGTGGACCCAGAGCCGCCTGATGACCGGTCTGCTGACCTATTACCGCCACACCAGAGAGAAGCGGGTGATGGCGGCCCTGGAAAAGCTGTGCGATTTGGTTGTGCGGCAATACGGTCCCCTGGCGGGCGGGCGTTCCCTCTATCAAATCCCCGACGAGGACGGCAGCAAAACCCACAGCCTGATGATCATCGAACCCATTCTCGCCCTGTATCATCAGTTGAAAAAGCCGGAATACCTGGACTTCTGCGAATTCCTGTACGAGGATTACTCCCTCTATGCCGCCGATGCGGTATTCCCCTGTTACGATCTTGCCCGGGACAAGGCCACCTCTCCCCGCGTTCCCTTCGTGGGCCACGGAGCCCACACCTGCGAACAGCTTCGTCTGCCTCTTCTGCTTTATAGGGAAACGGGGAAAAAGGATTATTACGCCATCTTCCTCAGCGCCTTTGAAAAAATGAAGCAATATCTGAGCCTGTCCGGCTCCTGCAAATCCGACGAGCTCATCGGCGCTCACCAGGGCAATGTCTCCGAGGGAAAAAAGGAGGGGCTGAACGTCGGGGAATGCTACCCCATCCCCGGTATCGGCTACGAGTACTGCTCCACCACCGAGCTGATGTTCAGCCTGAACGCCGCATTGCAGCTGACCGGTGACCTGCAATACGCCGATTATGAGGAATGGATGATCCTCAACGCCGCCATGGCTGCGCGGCGGCAGGACGGAAAGGCCATCCAGTACCTCTGCGCCGACAACTGCTATCGCGCCACCAAGGAGGTGGGCGATCGGTGGGACTATTCTCCGACCCATATCGACGCCGCCGTCTGCTGCGCCCCCAATTCCGGCAAAATCATGCCGTATCACCTGTCCGGTATGTGGATGGAGGACGAGAAGGGCGGGCTTCACGCCATCTATTACGGCCCCAGCCTGCTGCAGACCAAATGCGGCGGCCGGGCGGTGGAAATCGAGCAGCATACCCGCTATCCCTTTGAAAAAACGGTGGAGCTTCTCATCCGCGCCGACGGCGGTTTCCGGCAGGCCATCACCCTGCGGATCCCCTATTGGTGCACGGAGCCCCGTCTGCTGGTCAACGGCGAGGCCCTGCCCGCTCAACTGGTAAAAATCGGCGGCGGGCGGGCTCTGCGCCTGGAGCGGGATTTCCGGGACGGAGACCGGCTGGAGCTTGTCCTGCCCTCCCGTCCGCGGCTGCTGAACGCCGTGGACGGCACCAAGGCTGTCGCGGACGGCCCCCTGCTCTTCTCCCTGGGTATCGCCGAGACAGGGGAAGACTATTATCACTATGACAAAGCCCCCTTTTGCGACACCAACTACACGCCGGCTGAGGGGGAAAAATGGGATTACACCCTGTTTTACGACAGCCGCCGCCCGGAGGAATACCTCCGGGAAAAGCGCTACGACGCCGGCGGCTTCGAATGGGAGAATCCGCCCGTCACCCTGCAGGCGCAGATGCTCTCCTCCTGGGCTGTACCCGAATGGGTAGAACTGGTGCCCATCGGCTGCACCACCCTGCGGCGCACCACCTTTCCCGCCATCGACAGGGCCGTCCGCCCCCGCAACGACGCGGTCAGGGGCGACTGAGCCGCCGTCCCATCTCTCCCCGAAAGGAAGAATCAACGATGAACGCCTATGAAAGACTGTTCGCCCGGCTGGATGGTCGACCGGTGGACCGTATTCCCAACAACTGCATCATCATGGGCTTCGGTGCCCGCTATATCGGCAAAAGCTACCGGGAATTCGCCACCGACTACCGGGTGCTGACCGAGGCGGGCATCCGCTGCCGGGAGGATTTCGACCTGGATATTCTCAGCGCCATCTCCGATCCGATGCGGGAGGCCGAGGGCTTCGGCGCCGCGGTGATTTGCCCCGAGGACGGGGTGCCCTATGCCCCCGAGCCGCTGCTGGAAAATCTGGGCGGCGTCTCCCGGCTGCAGGTGAAGGATCCCGCCTCCTGTGCCAGGATGAACGACCGGCTGCTGGCGGTGCGGCGGTACGCCGATTACGCCTGCCGTAACTGCGCCGTGCAGGGTTGGGTCGAGGGCGGCTTCGCGGAAGCCTGCGACCTGCGGGACCTGAACAACATGATGATGGATATCTTCGACGAGCCCGAGGCCGCCGCCGAGTTGCTGGATATCTGCACCAGGCAGGCCATCGCCTTCGCCACGGCGCAGATAGAGGCGGGAGCCGATATCGTCGGCATCGGAGACGCCGCCGCCTCCCTGATTGGACCCTCCCTGTATGAGGAGTTCGCCCTGCCCTATGAGAAGCGTATCGTCGAGGCCGTCCATAAGGCCGGCGGCAAGGCCAAGCTCCACATCTGCGGCGATATCAGCGGTCTTCTGGAGCTGGCGGTGGAAACCGGCGCGGACATCATCGATTGCGATTGGATGGTGGATTTCCGGCGGGCCAATGAGGTTTTTGCCGGCAAATGCAGTGCTTGCGGCAACTTCGATCCGGTGGAAATCCTCCTGCGGGGTACCCCCGCCGCGGTAGCGGCTGCGGTGGAAAAATGTGTGGAGGAAGCCGCCGGCTCCTCCACCGCCGTTATCGCCGCCGGCTGCGAGGTACCCGCGCTGACGCCGCCGGAAAACCTGGCTGCCGTGGCCCAAACGCTGCGCCGGCTGGGCGGGGTTGCGTGATTTTTATTCGCTATCCAGAAATAAGTCAATATAATCCAGATTCATGTCAAGAATTTTCTAGTGCATCGATTGGTTTTCTTGTACAATAATACTTGCCGAAAGAACCGATTTGTTTCCATTATTCCGGAATGGTTTATGAAGTTTCAACGAGATCTCGCCAAAAATCCAGAGGTTTACCCCCGCATTGCCCGAGGGCAGATTCTTGTCCAACTACGATGACGGCGGCGTATCGACAGCAAAACCGTCCGGATGAGATGCCGACCATGTTGAACGGCCCGCAGCCGCGGGCTTCATCAAAAAAGAGCAGGAGGATTTCTATGAAAAGACTCAAAAAACTCGCGGCCATCGTATCTGCAGGCGTACTGTGCCTGGCGCTCGCGTCCTGCGGCCATCTGGTGCCCTCCGCCAACCTGGAGGTCAATCCCGCCAACGGCTCCGGCAAGGCCAACTTCACCATCTCCGTTCCGAAAAACGGCGTGGAGGGCGTTGGCAACAACTTCATGGTGGAAGGCGACACCGAAAACGCCAACAAGGGCTATATCAAATCCCCGGAAGCGCTGTTGACCCTCTTTAAAAGCAAGGTTCCCTCCGGTTTCACCGTTATAATGAAGGAACAGACCAAAATGGAAGAGGTTGAGAACAAGGAAACCGGCAAGACGGAGACCAAGGATTTGGGCTCCTATGATTACACCGTGACCTTCTCCTTCTCCAGCATCGCCGATTATAACGCCAAGATTAAAAAATGGATGCCCGCGAAATACTGGGATGCAGCCAAAGCGTACATCGGCGCAACCGACGACATCAAGGAAGCGGCCATGACCGCCACCGGCGAAGCCGCGGCGGCTGATGTCACCCTGACTGTTGACACCCGGATTCTGGAGGTGCTTGGGCAGTGGGCCTTTGATGTGGCCAGCACCGATACCACCGGCGCGGTTATCGACGGCGGCGACGGTTGGGATTACAAGTATGTCTACGACATGGACCAGAGCACCTTCGCCATCAAATTCGGCGGCAAGGATACCGCTGAGAAATACAACAGCGCTAAATCCGCGCTCACTGTGAAGGCCACCGGTGTGGACACCTCCGCTACCAGCCCCTCCACCGGCGATCCGCTGGCGGTTTCCGCCGTCGTCGTCACCGTTCTGGCGGGCGGCGCCCTGCTGCTGCTGAAAAAGCGCAAGTAATTCCCTGGGTACTCCTCATTTCTTTCCCTTCTATAGACCCGGCGGTCAATCGGCTGCCGGGTCCTTTTTTGCGCGTTGATATCAACGAAACCGGCCCGCCCCAAAGGACGGACCGGTTTTGTATATAGGCTTTCAGACTTTTCAGGAGCCCAGCAGAAGCTCCATGACATAGAGCTCCAACGCTTCAAAATTCCGGGATTCCACGCATTTTTTCTGGAAAGCGTAGTCGAACTTGTCCACCTTGGCCTCCAACATCTCAAAGACCCGCAGGGAGGTTTTTAAATGATCGTAATTGGCCTCGGCGGGGGTGGTGCGCATGGCCTTGACATCCAGGCCGATATATTCACCGTGCTCCCCGTAGCCGTTCTCCTTGAGCACCTTGATCTGGTTGAAGGCCTGGCGGAGGTTTTCCACGCCGAAGGAGCGATCCTGATCGAATTTCATACCGTTCTGATCGTTGAGATGCACGCCCCACAGCTTGCCGAAGGCCAGGCCGAAAGCAATTTCATTGGCCGGATCCAGACCCGCCAGCACGGCATGGGCGCTTTCCAGCAGGCCGCCGACACGGGAGGGATCACAGGTGGCGGCGGAAACGCCCATCACATGGCCGATGGTGCCGCAGTAGCTCCTGTCCACCGGTTCGTTGGGCTTGGGCTCGATAAGGATTTTGATGCCGTCGTCATACCGCAGCATGGCATTGATAGCCTCCACCAGATAGTGAATGCTCTCCACCGGGTTCTTGCTCTCGGCGCAGATGGTGCCCTCGCGGGCCAGCCACAGCACAATTTTATCGCAGCCCAGCTCACGTGCGATATCGATGGAGCGCAGGGAACGCCAAAGGGCGAATTCCCGGTCCTCCTCGCGGCAGCTCATATATCCGCCGTCGGTGGTGTGGGGGTCCATCCAGAGCCGGGGGGCGACAAACTCGGCCGCCATACCGTATTTGTCCAGCACGGCCTTCAAGGCCCGCGCCTCCGCCTTGATTTCCTCTTCCGTCAGGGTGTTGATGCCAGGCACCGCGTCGTCGTCGTGGAACTGTACGGCGCTGAAGCCCATCTCGCTGAACCGTTTGATTTTATCCTCCAGCGGGATATTGGGCCGGGTGGCCGGTCCGTAGACGTCCGTGCCGTCGTGGACGTTCCAGGGGCCGACGGAGAACTTGAATTTCGACATAAAAAGACCATCCTTTCTATCGTTTACGGGAGGGTGTTTCCTTACCTTTAATCATACCCGCACGAAGAAAGGATGGCTAGAAAAGGATTGCGCATTTATCGTACAATTTTGACATTAGGCATGGCTATTCCCGTGGCGGTGCCTTGGTGGTATTCCCCATCACCAGCTCCACCGGCAGAGTGATTGCCGTGAAGCCCTCCGCCTCCGGATGCAGACTGCGGCCATACGCCAGCTCGGAGGCCCGGCGGCCGATCTCTGTGAAAGGCTGGCGGACGGCGGTCAACACCGGCGTACCGTCCCGCCGGAGGCCCAGTCCGTCGAATCCGGTGACGGACAGATCCTCGGGCACCCGCAGCCCGCAGCTTTCCGCCACCTGAATGGCATAGGTGGCGGCGCCGTCGTTGACGGCCGCCACGGCAGTGGGTCTGTCCCCGCTCTGCAGACGGGCACGTAGAATATCCAGATAATCCCGGGACAGCACGATGTCCTCCTCCCGAATCGGCAGGCCGTGCGCCGCCAGGGCTGCCTTGTACCCCACCCGGCGATCCTGCTCGGAGC